>NZ_WHOV01000086.1:0-24670 GCF_009765395.1 Pseudomonas sp. BAV 4579
CCCCTCGCCCAACGCGGGCTGGAAGTCGGCTTCCGGCCAGAGCCCGACGATGCGACCAACGTCCACCCGCACGGCCATGGGCGTGGGCCGGGTCTGAAGGCCATCGAACAGGGTGACGTGGCGCCAGAGCAGCGGCTGGGTAGCGACGGACATGGTGACCTCTCCGGTTAATGTATATACATTTAATCCAGAGTCGATTGATCGTCAAGCACATGAAGCTTCTTCTTGCCTTAGAAGCAAGAAGAGCGCTGACAGTGATGCCATGGAAGCTCAGCACCGGGGAAAGGCTACACTCCATTTTGTATAGACAATAAGGGCTCTGCGGAGACGCAACAGCGAATTGCCTGTTGCCACGACCCAGCCAACGCCGGCCGCACCTATGGCTCCACTTTGAAAATCGCCAAGGTCAGCGTCACCTCTACAAGCGGGTGCGATAGCTGATGCCGATCTTGCCCGGACTGATAGCGCTGAACGCCTGCTCGAACAACCCCCCTCCCCGCGGGAGAGGGCTGGGGTGAGGGCGCCCCTTGCCACGCGGTCCCAGTGGAAAAGGCTGCGCCGTTTTCCACGCTACGGTGCTGTAGCTAGGTGTTCCTTAGCTGGAATCCCTGCCAAGCCAAACGCGCTACAACGGCGTTACCGTCACCTCGACCACCGGGTCGTGATCGCCGCCACCGAGGATCACCCCGCGCAGCGGCGAGACGTCGGTGAAGTCGCGGCCCCAGGCCAGGGTGATGTGTTCCAGGTCCGGCAGGACGTCGTTGGTGGGATCGAAATCGACCCAGCCCAGCCGCGGGCAATGCACGCTGACCCAGGCGTGGGAGGCATCCGCGCCGATCAGCCGCGGCTTGCCGGGTGGCGGCCGGGTCAGCAGATAGCCGCTGACGTAGCGCGCCACCAGCCCCAGGCCACGCAGGCAGGCCAGCATCAGGTGGGCGAAGTCCTGGCAGACGCCATGGCGGTGCTCCAGCACCTCGCGCAGGGGCGTCGCCACCTGGGTGGCGGTGGCGTCGAAGCGGAATTCGCGGTGGATCTTTTCCATCAGCGCCCGGCAGCCCAGCAACAGGGGACGGCCCGGTGGGAAACACTCCTCGGCGAAGCGGGCGAAGATGCCGTCCAGCGGCACCGCCGGGGATTCGAAGCGGAAGTGATGGACGTCCAGCGACACCTGGACGGCGGGATAGCGCAGGCCGTCACGGACCCCCTCCCAGGCGGGCGAATCCGCCAACCTGAGACCGGCG
This sequence comes from Pseudomonas sp. BAV 4579, assembly GCF_009765395.1. NCBI lineage: Bacteria > Pseudomonadati > Pseudomonadota > Gammaproteobacteria > Pseudomonadales > Pseudomonadaceae > Pseudomonas > Pseudomonas sp. BAV 4579. The sequence goes on from NZ_WHOV01000086.1 coordinate 1,242, forward strand.
CGGGAATCCACCTCCACCTCCAGCTCGGTGCCGACATAGAGTTCGTCGTGGGGTCGCTCGAAGGATAATCGCGTCAGCGGATTGCCGAAGGCGTCCCAGGCGTCCTGGCGCTGGGTCGGCTGCGGCAGGATCACCAGTTGCCGGGACAGACAGCGTTGCCAGCCGCAGTCGCGCGGCAACAGGTGCAGCAGCTGCTGCGACAGCGACACCGGCGTCGCGTAGCGATAGTGGGTGTCGTGCTGGATGCGATAGCGGACCTGATTCATCACATGGACACCGTGCGCTGGCTGACGGCGTCGACATGGGCGAAGCAGCGATAGATGACCCGCTCGGACAGCTGGCTGCTGGCCTCGGCGACCTGCCGCAGCAGGCGCGCCAGCCCCTGCTGCACCTCGACCCGCCCGGCGTCGCCGAACAGGGTGTTCTCCAGGGTCGCGAGGTCGAAGCGGCGCAGGCGATCGTAGGCATCGTGCAGCGCCGGATCGCGGGGCAGGCCGTAGTAGCGTTCCAGGTGCTCCACGGCGTTGATCAGCGCATGCAGCTGGAAGCGGATCGAATAGGGGTTGTGCTCGTGCAGCATCAGCAGGTCCAGCACCGGGATCAGCTGGGGCGCCGCCTGGTAGCGCGACCGATAGGTGATGATGCTGTTGCCCAGTTCCAGCAGCCATTCCAGGCCGGCCGCGTCCCAGGTGGCGCCGCCTTCGAGAAAGTGCGCCAGGCTGCCGGCAAGGAATTGCACCCGCTCGATGCGCCGGCCGATCATCAGGAAGCGCCAGCTCTCGTCGTGGGTCATGTCGTCGAAGGTGAAGCCGGCCACCGCCGCCAGTGCCATCACCAGGCGGTTGAGACTCTGCAGCGCCTCGCCTGGCTCGCTGCCGACCTGACCCAGGCCATGGGCCTCGCGCTCCACCTCGCGGATGGCGCGCCAGTTCTCCGGCGACAGCCGGCCACGCACCTGGGCCGCGGCCCAATGCAGGCGCTGCAGATTGGCGCCCAGGCCGCTGGGAAAGTCACCCGGTCCCAGGGCCGCGCGTAGTTGCTCCGCCAGCCGGCCACCCGCCGGCAGCAATTCCAGGGCCGTGGCCAGATCGATGGCCGACTGCACCGCCGGCCCGCCGTCGTCGGCGTCGAGGTAGCGACTCAGGACGATCCGCAGCAGGCGCGCGGCATCCTCGCAGCGCTCGCTGTAGCGACCGTACCAGAACAGATTCTCGGCGGTCCGCGAGGGCAGGAAGGGGTCCTTGCGCACCAGGTCGCGCACCCCCAGCACCCGCGCTCCGGGCACCTCGGCGGCGCCGCGACTGCCGCCCAGCACCCAGGTGTCCTTGCTCGATCCGCCACGCTGCATGGACACCACCGCGGCGCCCTCGTGGGCGACCCGGGTCAGGCCGCCAGGCATCACCCAGTAGCCGTCTTCGCTGGCCACCGCATAGACACGCATGCCGATGGCGCGCGACTGCAGACTGCCGCCCTGCCAGACCGGCGCCTGGGACAGCTGGATGCGCTCTTGGGCCACATAGGCATGGGGCGTGGCCAGGATGCGCGCGCGCAATTCGGCCAGTCCCGCGGCATCCAGCGCCTTGCCGAACACCGGTTCGAAGCCCTGGGCCGGATAGGCCGGCTTGATCACCAGCTCCGCCAGCCGCGCCAGGGCCGCTTCCCGCACCGGCGTCTCGCCGCACCACCAGGTGGCGACGGAGGGCAGCGCCAGGGTCTCGCCCAGCAGCGCCTGGCAGACGCCGGGCAGAAAGCCCAGCAGACCGGGCGATTCCAGCAGGCCACTGCCCAGGGCATTGGCCATGATGACGTTGCCCTGGCGCACCGCTTCCAGCAGGCCGGGTACGCCCAGCGCCGAATCGGTGCGCAATTCCAGCGGATCGCAGAAGTCGTCGTCCAGCCGGCGGAACACCGCGTGGACGCGCCTCAACCCACTCAGGGTCTTCAGATAGAGGCAGGCGTCACGCACCGTGAGGTCCTGGCCTTCCACCAGCGGAAAACCCAGTTGCCGGGCCTGGTAGAGGTGCTCGAAGTAGGTCTCGTTGTAGCGTCCCGGCGTCAGCAGCACCGCCAGCGGTGCCTCCTCGCCGGTGTCCAGGCCGGTGCTCAGGGTGCGCTGCAGGGCCTGGAAGTAGCCATTCAGTGGCTGGACCTGCAGATCGCGGTGCAACTCGGGAAAGGCCCGCGCCACGATGTGGCGGTTCTCCAGAGCATAGCCGGCGCCGGAGGGCGCCTGGGTGCGATCGGCCAGCACCCACCAGCGGCCATCGGGCCCGCGCGCCAGATCCACCGCATAGACGTGCAGCCAGGTATCGCCCGGCGGGCGCAACCCCTGGCAGGCCAAGAGAAAGTTGTTGTGACCGAACACCAGCTCCGGCGGCAGCAGCCGCCCGTGCAGCAGGCGCTGCTCGCCATAGAGATCGCCCAGTACCCGGTTCAGCAGGCGCGCCCGCTGCGCCACGCCCGCCGCCAGGGGTGCCCACTCCTCCGCCGAGATCAGTTGCGGGAGCAGGTCCAGTGCCCAGGGCCGGTCGCTGCCCTTGGGATCGGCATAGACGTTGTAGGTCACGCCGTTTTCCTGGATCTGCCGGGCGATCAACGCCTGGCGCTGATCGAGCTGCGCGGGTCGCAGTCCGGCCAGATGACCGTAGAAGCGGCGCCAGGACGGCCGCACGCCACCCCGCGGACTCCAGAGTTCGTGGTAGCTGCCGGTCATATCACTGGCATTGCGGGAAGCGTTCGGGGGCATGGTCGGAAGACGGCTGACAGGATACGCGAGCGGGTTCGGAGAGGTCGCCTCGACGGGCACGCCGGAACGCACGCGCCGGTCGCGACCGGTCACCTAGGGTAGTGATGTGCGTCGGGATGCGCCACCGCTAACGCTGGCCGCCGCTGCCCGTGGCGCGGCGCCCGGTGCAGGGGCCGATCCCAGAGCCCTCGCCGACCGTCCCAGGCGACGAACAACCCGGAACTCCCGGGTCGAGCCGCTCTACTAATCCGCTAGCAAGACGCCGGCGCTCCGCCGGCGTCCGACGCGGCCGCTCTCGCCAGGTATCAGCCCCATGCGCAATTTTCTCGGAAGCTACAGCTCGAATCGTCAGCAACGCAACGCCCTGCGCGCCCTGCCCGTCCAGCGCAAGGTCGCCAACTGCACCTGCGGCCAGGCCATCTTCTTTCCCAACAGCGAGTGCCTGGCCTGCGGTAACGCCCTGGGCTACGCCCCGGACCAGGGCACGCCGACGACGCTGCTGCCAGGCGAAGGCGGCCTCTGGCAACTGCCCGAGGCAACCAGCGCGCTTTATCGCCGCTGCGCCAACCTGGACATGCCCGCCGCCTGCAACTGGCTGGTACCGGCCGACTCGGGAGAAAGCTTCTGCGTGGCCTGCCAGCTCAATCACACCATCCCGGACCTGTCCTTCGAAGGCAACGGCGAGCGCTGGCGCAAGCTGGAGCTGGCCAAGCGGCAACTGGTCGCCCAGTTGCTGGGCCTGGGGCTGCAGGTAATCCCCCAGACCGTGGATGCCGAGCACGGCCTCGCCTTCGATTTCCTCGCCCCCGACGCCACCGGCACCCCCACCACCGGGCACGCCAATGGCCTCATCACCCTGAACATCCTCGAAGCGGACGATGCCCATCGGGAAAAGGTCCGCGCCGACATGCACGAACCCTATCGCACCCTGCTCGGGCACTTCCGCCATGAAGTCGGACACTACTACTTCGATCGCCTGGTCGCCGGCACCGACTGGGAAGAACCCTTCCGCGCCCTGTTCGGTGACGAACGCGCCGACTATGGCCAGGCGCTCCAGCGCCACTACGAGCAGGGCGCACCGGCGGGCTGGGAGAACCAGTACGTCAGCGCCTACGCCACCATGCACCCCTGGGAGGACTGGGCGGAAACCTGGGCGCACTACCTGCACATGATGGATACCCTGGCCACCGCCGCCAGCCTGGGCATGAACGCCGGCAGCCTGCAGCTGGACTTCCAGCCGTTCACCCGCGAGGCGCTGTACGAGGCCGAGGATCGCAGCGACGACGAATTCCTCGGCTTCGCCAATGCCTGGATCGAACTGGCGGCCATGCTCAACGAACTGTCGCGCAGCATGGGCCAGCCGGACTTCTATCCCTTCGCCCTGCCCGCCCCGGTGATCGCCAAGCTGCACTTCATCCACAAGGTCGTAGATGGTGCAAATCTGTTAGATATCAATAACTTAGTGAGCGACACCGCCGTGTGATTCCGACGAGTGGCCGGGTCGTGTGTCCCGGCGTCACTCCTCGCATTTGGTCTAGCCGGATAGGAACGTCTACTCTGTCACATTCCATGTTTCGTATAGGGATGTGCTTCGATGGAATACGTGTTCGGCTTTATCGCTCTTTGTGTCGTCTGGGCACTGATCGGCGCCTATCTAAATAGGGTTCGAAGGCAGCAGCTCATGGCGAAGTACGGTGATGAGCTCATCGTGAACAGGATCATGAAGAAGATGTTCTGGCAGGGGCAGACGCCAGAACAGCTAATCGACTCTATTGGCAAACCTCTCGATACCGACCATCGCGTGATGAAGACCAAAACCAAAGAGGTCTGGAAGTACAACCGCACCGGCAAGGGACGCTATGCGCTGCGGATCACGTTAGAGAACGGTGTGGTTGTGGGGTGGGACAGTAAATAGTCTGAGGACACATCTGCTTCTGGTAGGGCAAAAAGGGCAGGCAGCCTAAGCCGCCTGCGCCTGTTCCTGCATGTGCTGTTCCAATAGCTCGATCTGCTGCAGAAGCTGCAGGCGCTCCCGGATCTTGCTGCACGGAACAGAGAACATCACAGCCTCCCAGCCGTCCTCTAGGCCGAGCACAGGAACGTACCCGACGATTACCGGCACACGGAAACTCAGCGGGTACACCACCGGCTTAGGCTGCTCCGGGTCGGTGGGCCAAAGTACATGGCTGGGACAGCCTGCCATGGCCCTGCTCGGTCTCCCGAGCACACGGAACGACAGCCCTGAGGCGGAGCGGTCGTCTAGGGCGGAGCGCTCGTCTAGGGCGAAAGTCTCGTGCAGCGCAGGAGGAACTGGGGGCTTCTTACTCCGGGTGATGCTGCCCCTAGTGCCCTGCACAGTTGCTCCCTGGTGGTCCAGGCCCTGGTTCAGTTCGTACCGCTGCGAATGCGTGAGCTGTGCGACCTGACCTAGCTCATCAGCGCTCAGCCCAATCCCTGGCAGCACTACAGGGCGTCGCCCTGCCCCGGCGCTCACGCTGCCTCCCGCTGGGCATGCGCCTGCGCCAGGAGCTTTCCAATCGCAGCCAGGCACGGCACGCGCATTCCCTTCACGGATACCAGCCATACGCCGGAGTTAGTCATGCTGCCTGCTACGTCGCCGGCCTCGCGCTTCGCGGCGCCATGGCCTCCGTTGTATTTCTTCCAGCGCAGACCGCTCGGACTGGTCAGGTCCAAAGTCAGGTACTCGCCCAGTACAGCGGTGTTCTGTTCGGTGATGTGCTTTTTAATGAGATGGCTCATTCCAGTCTCCTTCGGCGCTAGGCCGGTCTAGGTTTCGTTGTGTTCAGTAAGGCGCCCGCGATGCTTCGCACCAGCACAGCTAGGGCCTTGTCATGTTCGATCAGGGGGAGCACGCACTCCCGGATGCGCACAGCGTCTCCGCTGTGCAGGGCGTCGCAGCACTGCATGAGCGCCGGTACATCCAGCACCACAGCGTCGGCACTCCAGACGCGGCAGCCCTCGAACCGGAACCGCCCCACTGCCTGGCCTGGCAGCTTGCTAAGGCTTGCCTCAGCGTGCTGTACGTACAGGTTCGCCTGATGGCGTTGCTGCCAGTTCTCAGAGCGGTCGGGGTTCTCAGCGCGGTACACCAGCAGGCCGGCTGCCTTGTCGTGCACGAACACACGGCGTGCCCTGGCGGAGCTGCATATCCTGCAAGCCAGGTTCCGGGTGCTGCGCTCGCTGCACTGGCACTCGGTGCATACCCAAGCAGGGTCGGTGAAGTGCTTCGCGCCAGCCATGATTGCCGCGTACCGGGCGGGGCTGCGTGCCTTGATGGCTTCTAGGCGGGTGTCGTATCCCGAGTATCCGAGCCTCATCCTCGCGAGGTCGGCTGCCGTGGGATGCGCCCCGCTCCGCAGAACGGGGCGGGCCATTACAGCAGTACCAGTTCGTCGCGGAACACACCGCCCATACCTGGGGTGAACTTCGCGGCCCGGCTGCGCTGTGCCGTCAGATCGGCACGCACTGCGCTGGCGCGCTCCAAGGCATCGGGGCTGGCCTGGATCGGGAACCACATGCCGTCGAAGTACCGGGAGAGAATCCAGCCCTCGCCAGGCTGTACGCCTACGGAGTACGACACCTTGCTCACAGCGCCCTGGGTAGCGCCAGGCTCAGTGCCGGCGGCTACGGTGCAGTGCTGGGGCACCTCAGCCTTCGCAGCCCACTCGGTCGCCAGGGCTCGCCAGTCCTTACCCGCACCCTTCGCCAGGGCCTGAACATCCACCAGCGGGCCGGCGATGTTCTGCGCAATGTTCAAGCGGCCAGCCTGGACGTGCTCCATAACGAACGCCAACTCATCCGGCTGCAGGTACTGGCCTGCCTCAATGGCAGCAGCCTCGCCCAGCATAGCGACCTGCACAGCCTCAGCCTCGCCGGAGGTCTTAGCCGCAGCAGCCTTGTTCCGCTGCTCCAGCAGGATGCCGAAACGGTGGGTGTGCAGGTGATCGACAGCGACAGAGCTGATAAGCCGCTGCAGGAACAGCACATCCTCCAGGGACTTCACCCGCTCAGACAGCAGAGCGGTAAGGGACTCGCGTACCTTCCCGCCATTCGACTGCAAGGTGCTGCTGCAGCCGGTATCACTGGGAATGCCCACTGGGTACTCCAGGCGGGGCGGAAGGTCCGGGATGTCGTCAGCGCTCAGGATGCGCTCAGCCTGCGCTGTGAACTCAGGCAGCTCCGGCATCTGCTTCTGGCGGATAGCCTCGGCTACTTCCTTAGGCAGAGGCATCGGGGTGGGTTCAGCGGCGTTATCGAAGCCGACGGGAGCAAGCAGGTCGGCGTTGCTCAGGGATTGCAGCAGGTCATCGTGGGTGGCGGTAATCATATGTGGTTCCTCCAGATTCGAGAGATGGGGTGTGTACGCAGCGTTACTGCGCAGGGGCCGGTGCAGTGATGCCAGCAGCAGCCAGCGCTTGCACGAGACGGAGAGCGGCAGCGGTGTGCTCCTGTAGCTCTTGTACGGACAGGTCTGCACCGTTCGCGCTGTAGCGTGCTGCAAGCTTGCCGAACGCCACCATGGCGCTATGGATGCTGGCGCGCTTCTCGGCGCCGATACTGTTCAGGTTGGGCATAGGTAATTTCTCCAGTTGTGTGATGGCCTGAGCCAGATCAGCCAGGGCGCGGCTGCGTGGGGCGCGTAGTACGCGGGCGACTTCGTGGGCGGCGTACACTTCGCCGTCGATGCGCACGATGTACTCCCTGCCCCCGGTGCTCAGCTCGACGGACTCGGTGACAGGACAGGCGTACGGGGACGCGCCGTTGGTGACGTACTCCAAGAGGCTCAGGTACTGCGGTGAGTACCGAACTACCTTCTGCATGCGCTCAAGAGGCGGCAGATCCTTGTTAAGGACGACGGCCATTACTGACCACCTTCCTGGTACCCGCCGCGATACGCAGCAGCCAGGGCCTGTGCGGTCTGCTGGCCTTCGGTCGAGCGGTCGACGTTCCCGACGTAGTAAGCGGCTAGGGCTAGGTCTTGGTTCGTGAGCTGCTTGCCCTGCAGCAGTTGCTCAATCTCCGAGTTCACCCGCTCGCGTTGGCGGGGGCTGGCGGTAGGGCCGAGGCGAGAGGTCAAGTGCTCAAGCTGTTGGCGGTCGGTGTAGCTCAATCCAGATTTCTTAGACATGGGTGCTCCTTTCTTCAGGGCGCAGCAATCCAGCCCGCTCGCTCTTCATCAAGGCGGGAGTACTGCGGGAATGGGTACTCGGTGAATTCAAGGCGAGGGAATGCCAAAAGCGCGCATCCGTTATGCGTGCTAGAGCGGCTCGCGAGGGGTAAATTCAGGGGGTCGGTACGGTAGTACTGGGTAGCCGTTTTTACGCTGCTGCAGGCCGCATTCCTTCGCCCCTAGCCGTTGCGGCAGCACGTGCTCTCGCCTTGCCAAGCGCGGAGCGGTCACGGCGCTTCGTTGGCGACGACCCCACAGGGCTAGTGCCGAACACAGCTTCTCGGAACGATGGGCTTGTGTCAGCTAGAGCAACCACGGGCAGTACGTCCCCGTGCCGAAGCTGCTGCGACAGCGCGTAGTACTTATCCAGAACACGCTCGCTCACGGGTACGAACACGCACGCGCCGAGGCCTGTTCTACTGCGGGGCTGGGTACTGCTGCATACGCATCCGATGATGCTTTGCGCTGCGGTACTGATACACAGGTAGTTCAAGCTGCACCGCCGGCATCGGGGCTCTGGTCCATGCCTACGCAAGTCCTGAAAACTCCTGACCCGGAGTGGTTGCAAGGGGTCAGGCCGGCCTCCTTAAGCCAGCGGCGCACGATGGTCTCGGTGACACCAACTGCACGTGCGATGTTCTTAGGGAGGGCTCCGCGACCATGCCGTGCGAGCGCATCGGCCTTGAGATCGGAGCTGGCCTGGCTGAGTACGTCCTGCGCTTGCAGGTTCTCCAGGCTGTACGTGCGGGAGCTGATTCTGTGCTGATGCCTCGTCAGCTCTTCGACCTGTGCTTCGAGGGCAGCGAGTCGAGCGGCGATCAGGGGTAGTGCGGAAATCATCGGGTCCATAATGGTCCTCCAGTTTCTAAGTTGTGGTTATCCTCGTAAGGTATTCAGGTGCGATTACAGCGGAGTACAGGCACGTACATCAGTGCTCGTCCGCAGCCTCGTCGATAGCGATACCCGCTGCCCTTGCGCCCGGTAGGATGCTCAGGAACGGAACCGCCTTAATGATCTGCTCGGCGCTTGCATCGCCGTTCACGATGCCGGAGATAGCAGCGTGCAGCTTGTCGATACTGCCAAGCGCAGCAATGCTGCTGGACGGACCGTTCGTGAGGAAGCCCAAGGCGTAACCGAACCAGCTCAGCAGAGGTACGTTCTCCAGCGTCTGGAGCATGATGTCCTTCGCGTTAAGGTCCTTGCCTTGGACTGCCATGGCCGCAACGGTGGTCAAGGTAGTGAGCGGAAGCTGGTACGCGAACATCAGGGCTACACCCTTCGCGCTCTCGTTCACCCAAGAGCGCAGTAGAAGTTTGTTCCAGGCCCCAGCAACGAACGACATGTACGGGAGGAACACCTTGCCCAGCGCGGAGAACTGCATCCACGCAGGAATCTCGCCAAGGCGGTTCTCCAGCACGATGCTGTCTGCCGCGTTCTGGCCTACGGTTTCGAGGTCGAACCGGATGTCACTCGGCCAGGAGCGAAGGTCGGGGTCTTGGTCTAGCGCTGCCTTCGCCTTTGCTGCCAGCTCGTCGGTTAGACCGAACTTGCGCATTTGCTGCAGGGCCTCGGCATTGCCCTTGATAGCGTCATCCAAGGTGTCGCCGATCAAGCCCGCTGCGATCTTGCTCTGACCGCGCCGGACGTACTCCATACCGTTCACAAACCGGGTGCTTTGGCCCGCCTGCTGCACAGTCGAATTGAATGCGTGCATGCTGCCAATGTCGGTGTTGTCGTCGAGGTGGGTCAGGACCGAGCGGTAACGACCGGACAGGACGTTCCGCGATTCGAGGACATCTCGAAGCCGGGAGCCGTACTCGGGGGACTGCGCAATCTCTAGAGCCTTCCGACCGAACTTCGTCCGGGACATGGCCTTAAGGGTCTTCAGCGTCCCGTACTCCTTGAACATCATCCCTACGTCCGCAAGCTGGAACAGGCCGGAGTTCGCCAGCGCCTCAGCGCCCGACAGGATGCTGATGCTGCGCAGGGTGTCCGGGGCACGCTCCCCAGTGGGATACCCGAGCAACTGGTTCACGGTGTTGTCCAGGGCTTCACGGGCAGACTTCGCAGCACGCGTATCCGGGGCGGAGTCCACCACCTCATCCACGGCCTTCAGCACATCCCGCAGGTCGGGGAAGCCGGCCTTAGCGAGACCGATCCGACCGGACATGTTCCGGCTGTACCCTTCCATAAGGTGGTTCACGTCCTTGTTCACGAACATCTGAGGATTGATAGCCGTCCCGTTCGCAGCGTAGAAGTCCCGGGTCATATCGAACTCGACACGAGATTTCAGGTTACGGGCGGTGTTGCTCTCGCCCTGGGCCTTGTTCACGCCGGACATGAAACGCTCGATTTCATCGTCACCGATACCAGCAGCCCGCATCGCGAACTCGATGTCGTCACCTTGCATACCGGCGATGTTCTGCCTGTACCCGGTGGCGCCATCTGCACGCTCTTCCATGTTCCGCAGCATCTGCTTCCCGAGCTGGCTAGCCTTAGCTGCATCCATGCCGCGATCTTCGTACATGCGAAGGAACTGGTCCGCGTACATGTTCTCGACATCAGCACGGGTCACACCCTTACCGCTGTTCACGAACTCACGCACCTTCGATGCGCTGTGCTGGCGGGGCAGGTAGTACGGGCTAGCGGTGATGTCCTCGGCGCCGGTCATGCCGGACGACTTGATGCGCTCAAGGTTGCCCTCTGCCCATTTCGAGTCCGCGAACGTCTGCACGATCTTCTGCACAGCAGGGTCTGGATGCTCCAGCACCTCGTCCCCTGCAAGGAATCGCCGATGGTTCTCGGCTAGTTGTCCGTACACCTTCTCGCTCAGCTCGCGCTGTGCTCGCAGGTACACCTGGGGGCTACGTACGCGGCTGAATGTACTCCAGCCCTGTGCAGTCATTGCCTGCCGGAGCGCAGCGTCCACCTGGGCGTGCGCCACGTTAGCTGCCAGCTCAGCGGTGCGGGCGTAATGCGTTGCTGAGTTAGCGTTCGTGCCAGTAGCGTCCACTACAAGCCGCTCGGCTAGCTCAGCACCCTTCGGGCTGATATGGGCAAGGTTCTGGTACAGGCTCGTGCTCTTGCTGATCCCTGCCCATACCCGGTTGCTAAGCTCGCGCATGTCCTTCGGTGCCTGCAGGAACTCGCTCTGCATGGTCGGCATGTTCCGAGGACCGAACTTCGCCACATTGTTGCTCTCGCCTAGCAGCTTCTCGAACTCTGCTACGGTCGCACTCAGGGCGGTGTCATCGGCCTTACCAGTGAACGCCTGCACCACCTTGCGCACCAGCTCCGACCACACACTCTGCTCACCGACCTTCACGCTCTGAAGCGCGGTACGAAACTTCGCATCGTTGAACAGTTGGCTGATGAATTCATCGTTGCTGCGTAGGGCGTAGTTCAGACCGGACTCGTTACTGCCGAAGAGCTGTCGGAACTTCGTGCTCGCCTGTACCTCCTGGCGAATCTCGTCGATACGGGTGATGGCATCTTTCGCCACGCCATCGGGTAGGGTGCCCTCTTGCCATGCACGAATATTGGCGCTGGTCTTGGCGTGTGCTGCCTCGTGCAGAACGATGCTCTTCTCTTGGGTAGTCATGCCACGGATTGCACCATCCAAGTCCCCGGCCACACCTGCGCGGCTGAACACTTGAGTCTCGATAGCGGAGCCGTCAGGACCGATGCTCACACTGGAGCGTGAGGCACCTTCCCGAGTACGCAGCACCAAAGGAATATCAGCGTCGGCGTCGAGGGATTCGCTCAAGGCGCGGCCCAGGGTGCGGACGCCCTCCGGTAGATCTTCGCCAATGTTCAAGACCGCACGGAGCGCGTTCTGGGTTGTTGTGCTGATCTGCTCGCCAGTGCCTACTGCGATGTTCACGTGAGGCTTGTTCCAGGCCATGTCTGGCTGGGGCTTCACGTAGTCCGGATCGGGGAGTTCCGGCATGCGAGGAGTACCCTCGGGGGCAGCCTGTACAGCACGGATCGGAGCGGCCTCAGGAGCCCCTGCGTCGAGCGTTCTAGCTGCGCCCTGTGCGACGGTACCGCCCTCCTCTGCCGCACCTTCAACAGCCCTTGCAGCGCGCTGTACACGGGGTGCTGCTGCGAGGGCTACGCCCAGGCTGGTGCCGATGGCATCAGCAATGCCGATGTCGCCACCTCTCGATGCCACGCCCAAGACTGCAGCGTTAGCACTCAGGGCAGTAATAGCGCGGGCAGTACGGCCAATGCTCACAGCCTTACCGACACCGAAGCCAATAACGGCATCCACGTCGAACAGGCTCGCTGCGATGGCGGTGACAGGGTTCGCGGCCATCGCGGCGTAGTTCTCGCGGGTGGCTTGCACCTGCTGCTGTCGCTGGGCCAGCTCTGCAGTGCTGCGGGAGTCTGCTAAGAACTCAAGTTCGCTCTCGTTGTACTGGCCACGCCCTCTCAAGGCGTAATCGGGATTGAAATCCTCTTCAGAGGGTATCTGCATGTATTCGATGCCACGGATAGCCTTCGCCAGGATCGTCTCCTTAGCGGCACCGAGAGCAGTCTGGAAATTCGAGATGGGTGCGACGGTCAGGGCCTTCGCAGCGTCGGGGGTGCTGGACTCCAGCAGCGGGTTCTCATCGCCTTGTACGTACCCGCCTGCTTGCACAGGGGTGCTCGGCTGGTTCAGTGCTAGTTCTGCGCCGGGGCGCTTTCGGATTAAATCCATTGTGATCCTCCAGATTCTAGGTTTAGTGGCCTGAATTTCAGGCAGCCGAATGCCGCCAGCAGGGCTGGAGCAGTTCGGTGTGTGGGGTTAGATGAGGTGGAGCTTGATTAGCTGAGGGGACAGGTACAGCAGATCAGTCGTCGGACGGTTCGATGGACTCGCCATCGGTGATGTACTCACGCACGGTCTCTAGGGGCGCTCCCAGTTCCTGGGCTATCTGCTCCAGGGTCTTACCGTCCTGAGCCATACGACGGGCAGTGACGCGGGGTGTGATGCCGCCATCGTCGATGATGATGCTGCCATCGGGCATTTCGATAACGTTGCTCATGCTGGTCTCCAGGCGGGGTATGCAGAAGGAGGACATGTCCTCCGTGAGGGCCTATTTTTACCACCTACTCCGTAGGAATAGTGGACCACTCAAGCCCCCATGCTCTCTAGCCGGGCCAGTACCGCCTTCTTTGCTAGAAGCCGCTGGTACTGCTCCCACCGCCGCACGATCGAGCGGTACGGAGCGAAGTTCTGTCGGAGGAACGCATTCGCAGGGCCAGCCTCAAGCTCTGCCCACCACTGCAGTTCTATGGGCTGCATCCCATCGGTTGGATCGTACGTATAAGCCATGTCGGCCTCCTGTGTTCGGGGTAGTGGTTATCCTCAAGTAGGTCCGTACGCAAATCGTACGCATGCGTACGGCTAAAACAGGTTCACATGCACAGCCGGTTCAGCTCTGGATCAGCCGAACCAGTGCGGGCCAGTGCTGAACCGCCCTCCGCTGAAACATGCGCCGTAGAGCCCTGGGCCATTTGGCTCACAATATACAGTGTGGGAATGGTCTGGCTGGCGCGGGTGCTAGGATTTCGCTCTGCAAGGACCTCGGCAATTTCCTCGTTCCTATCTAAGCGGTTTGCTACGGGCTCTGCTGCGTAGCCAGGGACGGCTAGGGCAGTGATCTCATGCATAGCTGACTTGAATGATGCCTCTGGGAATTCCTGGCAGAACCGCATAGCGGCATGCTCAATCGCTTCGTACGCTTCCTGCACGGCCTCTAGCATGGCCCTGTTGCAGCGCTTAGCGTCGGTGGCATCCATCCAAGCGGGCACAAACACAGCGGTGCTACCGCGCTTCAAGGCGCCTCTGCGTACATCTCGCTTGATGTCTCGATGCTGTTGCTCAGTCATGTTCAACTCCAGGCCGTTGTAATCGGCTGCTTTAACAAATCCAAATATTCCGCCAAGGATGTTTTGGTACTCACCGCGCTTTACGCCTTCTGGTCGAATAGCAAGCTCGGTGATCTCGTGCACGCCGAGAGTCCGGCTAATGCTCGGTTCGATGCTCTCGACGATCAGCTCTATGGGGTCTTGCATCTGCATCGGGCAATCCTGCGCGAGCAGAGCTGATACTTTGCGCCGGCTGATCTTCAGCTCAGCGGCAATCTTCCGTTCCGACATGAGGGGTCGGAGCTGATGCGCTCGTACCAGTAGGTTCAGTTCTGCCAGGGGATCACCCTGGGATTTTTCAGCGTTGGTCGTCATAACGTTCCTCGCTCTGTGGTGGGTTCAACCGAAAGGAGTCTGGCTCTACAGTCGGCGGTTCTGAATTGTTCTGAATGCACGGGAGTCGCTCCCGGTGATGCACTGGATTGCTCGGGCCTTGCTTACCCTGTAAGGCGCCAGCTATTGCACGGTCGGGTTTAGCCTTGCTTCTCTCGTAGAGTCTCCAGTCTATTGCACGTCGGTTTTGGCCTTGGGTCTCCTAGTTGTGCAAACTCTATGACCATTCCCGCTGTAATCAGCGCTCTAAAGCAGTTCCAGCAGCTTCTCTTGCCTTGCTTGCCCGATAAGTCAAATGTCTATGGTCGAAGCGTTGCAGCCCTTCCCTCCCTGGTGGTGGCCGTCTAAGTGGCAGGGGGTTGTTTGCCTTACTAACCCGTGAAGTCAGCTACTAAGTGGCATCCGTTGTGAGCCTTACCTTCCCTAGTTGTGTCGATTTAAATGCAAACCCTGCTAGCACGCGGGTTCTAAGGCAGTTACAGCCGAATGCCAGCGAACCGGGATTGCACGCTCTCAGAGCCCGTGCATGCCCTCTCAGAGCGCTGTACAGGCACAGGAGTTACCGATCCGTGTTGCTGCGGTGAATGCACGGTGGTGGTGATGTCGGGGAAGGACAGGCACCCGCGATCAGGAACGCGGAAGCCTAGGCTGGCTCCGGTTTCCCAGCAGGGCTACTGCAGTAGCATCCAGGCACAGCGAAGCGCAGGGCACCCTGTGGATGCTCTGTGCGGTCTGGGAGAGGGTGTACCTGCGGTACCCGTACCGGTTCGTAGTACACACCGGAAGCACATGAACAGCCCAAGAGGGGCAGGTGCACAGGCAAAGCAGGAATAGAACAGGAACAGCGGGCCACTCTATATATTGTGAGCCAAATGGCCCAAGGCTCTAGCATGCGGGTTTTAGAGAGGGGGGTGGCTCAGAGTGGCCCGGGCTGACTCAGGGTGCTAGGGCTAAGCGCCGCCTGGAACTGCACACGCTGCTGCTCCAGCGCCTCTGCCTGGTCCGCTGCGAGGTGCATAGAAACCCAGACTGAGCCGCAGCTACCCTAGGGTCTAGCCTAGGCTTGAAGGCGCAAAGGGTACGCTATCCCGCTGTGTTCCTGCACAAACGCATCGCCGTCGATATGCCCGATGACTTTGCCCTCATAGGACTTGAGCTGCGTCCCATCCATACTACCGTCGATGGCATTCTTATCCACCCCTCCGTAATGAAGGTCAGTGTATTGCCCTGCCTTCAATCGCCCCAACACTTCGCCTGTGTTCGGATCGAGCACGTCATACGTAGCGGTCGGATCGTACATAGCGGTATCTCCTGAGGAGTGGAATCCTCAGCGTAGCTCATGTGCTGAACCGCGCCGGCACTCCCGCTATACCTATGCGGTACTCCCCAGCGTACCCGGTGGTAGCTATGGTCGGCATCTAGGCTGGCTCCGTTTCTGCTGGCCTGGCCTAAGCTGATGCGCACGCCCGTTTCACACTCGCCACGCTGATGCCGAATTGCTCGGCTGTTTGCTTGATGCTGGCGCCGTGCTCAGCCCTCCATGCGGCCACCTCGGCATCGGGGATGCTCTTCACCCGGCCCAGCGCCTTGCCCTCAGCCTTCGCCCTGGCGATACCCGCCATCTGCCGAGCCTTGATGTTCGAGCGCTCCAGCTCCGCCACAGCAGCTAGCATAGTGAGCATCGCCTTACCCATGCTGGTGCTCAGGTCGAAGCCCTCGCGCTTGCTGATGATGCTCACACCCTTGGCCTGGAGTGTTTGCACAGTGCTGAGCACGTCGATGGTATCCCGGCCCAAACGGTCTACAGCGCTCACCACGATGGTATCGCCCTCACGGACGTACGCCACTAGGGCAGCGAACCCAGGGCGCTCCAAGGCCTTCACAGCGCCCGATACGCCTGCGTCTTCGAACCAGCGATCCACACTGTACAGCTCGCCTAGGCTATGGCGCTGCGCGTCGGTGGATTGCTCAGTGGTGCTGACTCGAATGTATCCGATGGTAGCCATGGTGATTCCCTGGAGTGGCTCAGTAGGTATGGCTCACATCATCATCCTGGCTCACTGAGCCGTCAACACCTTTGAGCTACCCTTACCACCATACCCGACGAGTGGCTCACAGGGTGTACCTTTTGAGCCATTGCGCCGCTGAGATATGTGGCTATGGTGAAGAGACAATCCAGGGAGATATCAGGATGGCTTTCTATAAGTATTCGCAGCGGGTGAAACAGGACAACCACGAGGTATTCGACGAGGCATACACGCCAGGGACAGATGCCCCGTACCCTGGCATATATCGCTGTGCATCTTGCGGTGATGAGATAGCCATAGCACGAGGGAAACCGCTACCGCCTCAGAATCATCGTCAACACGATCCATCCGCAGGCGCGATACGGTGGCAGCTCATCGTCTTCGCCGTACAGCAGGATTAGCGTCAAGGCCACCCCTATGGGGGAAAGCTGGCCTGTAGTGATGGAGTGACCGGCTCGCGTGGAGAAATCAATTTTTGGTCCGAGTACTTCAGCCTGGCGGCAGGTTGTTCGGCGTACAGAACGCCTGCACCGCCCGTGCATACCGCTCAAAGCTAAACGCGGCGGCATCCGCAGCAGTCCGACAACCTGCCTCGGTATGGAAGACCGCTGTAGTAACAGCCGGTGTTCTCTCAGCATCCTGCCCTAGTACCAGAACGAACAGCACCCAGTTCATACACAACTCCCTTTGTTGATGATTAGGCTGGCTGCATGCGCCGCCATCCCTGTCCAAGACGATACTCTACAACGCACCCCAGGAGCTTTCCCGGCCTACTCCGACAGCAAGGAACGCACCCCTGCCAGAATCTCCTTAGCACGGTCCAGAGAGCCGGACCCGCCGTAGATACCTGTCACCTTCGACCCGCCCTTAGCAGTGTGGCCTAGCAGCAAGCCCGTCTCCTCCTCAGTCGCACCGGCTGCGCGGGCTAAGTCGGCGAACAGGTGCCTAACACCGTACAGGCTGTACTGTGAGCGTACCTCTGCTGGCAGAAGCCTACGGAAGCGCTTGGCTAGCTCGTTACTCCTGATTCGCCCCCGATGCTCTCGCTCGTCAAGGGTGCAGTCATCTTCAAGCTCCAGAGCGGCGTGCACGGTCTCGAACAAAGGCAGGTCGTCCAAGTGGATCGGCAGGGAGCGCTTGCTGCCCCGCGTCTTCCGCATGGTCAGGCCGGCCACGAATACCGTTTCCACATTCCCCAGCACATCCCTACGGAGCTGGATGCTATCGCGCCCTTCCCGCAGCAGCTCAGAGGGCCGCATGCCGTACAGAGCGAGCACACGGAACGCGGCAGCGGACACCTCGTCGCTGGTCTCTTGGAACGTTCGGATGGCCTGTACTAACAGGTCACGTGGGACAGACGCGCGCGCCTCCACATCTAAGGTCTCGCCCCGGAGTGCTTCGGTAGTCGGGTGCCGCTTAGGCAGTGCTAGGTTCTCGAACCCTGGGAGCCACTTAAGGATGGCGAACAGCAGCGTACTTGACGTCCTGAGCGTACTCGCCCTCCCGCCCTCAGCTAGCTTTGTGGTCAGGTGCTGCAGAATCTGTGCTTCGGCCTCTACAGGCGTACACGGGAAACGGAGGACGGCTGCGCTCACATTCCGAGCCTGCGACTTCCTTGATTTCGACTTGCCGACGCAGTACTGTTCCAAGGCCAGTTCGAATTCCGCTTGCGTAGCACGCCCCTCCCCTGCCGCCTCAGACGCCACAGGAGCGCCTACAGGGGGTCTAGGCTGCACGATCTCCTCAGAGCCGCCACCACCGTACAGGGTACCCTTCTGAACGTCATCTAGGGCCCTCAGAGCGGCCTGTGCAATTACAGGGTGCATTTGCACGCCTGGCGGCATGTTCCCTGCAGCGTGCGCCTGTAGTGCCTGGCGCTGCCACTCGAATTCCCCTTGCCAGCCTGGCGACTGCATTCGCTCCAGGGCATCCCTTTGGACACGACGTATAGCGCCCTGCATCTGCTGCATGATCTCGTCAGCACTGAGCAAGACTGGAGCGGCAGGCGCCTCCGTTAGTGTGATCTGGGCCGGTGCCAGGGCATCCTCGCACACGCGGTCGAACTCGACGGACAATGCCCGCGATAGCTTCAATGCCTCCGCCCGATCCGCTGTGCCAAGGGCACGCTTCATCTCCACCCGGCCAATAGCGTCAGCCACGGCTTTAGGGAATCGCCTGCGGTACAGGTACCGCCCATCCTTGCGTGTTAGGTACGTGCTCATGCTTCAGCCTCGGGTGTACACGTGACCCGGACACGTGACCGCTGCACATGCAAGCACAGCAGCGCGTGTGTCCCGGTTTAGAGTTCGCTCAAAGCCGCATTCTAGCTGGGTTCAGCGGCGTTCCGGTACCGTCCGTGTGTCCCGGAGCTTCATCCACAAGGTCATCCACTCGGCCCAGCCCAGCGTGCTGGAACAGGGCCTGGCCGCGGACGACACCACGGCGGGTGCCACCCTGGGCGCTCCCCTCTGACCGGGGTCCTGCTCACCCGAGCAGGACGATGCCCCAGACCACGGCGATGATGATCATGGCCACGAACTGCGCAGCGCTGCCCAGATCCTTGGCGTTCTTCGACAGTTCGTGCCAGTCCAGGGAAATGCGATCCACCACCGCCTCGATGGCGGCGTTGAACAGTTCGACCACCAGCGACAGCAGGCAGACCGCCACCAGCAGCGCCCGCTCGCCGCGACTGACGTCCAGCCAGAAGGCCAGGGGCACCAGCACCACATTGAGCATCACCAGCGAACGAAAGGCCGCTTCCTGGCGAAAGGCCGTGCGCAGGCCGGCCAGGGAATAGCCGGTGGCCTTGATGACCCGGCGCAGGCCGGTCTTGCCTTTGTAGGGAGAGATCACCGAGAGCTCCATCCAGAGGGGCGAACCGCCGATCCGGATGGACGGCAGCTGCCAGAAAGTGAAAGTCGAGGGTCGCGTCCGGTTCAGGCGCCGACAGCGCCTGGGTCAGCTGGAGGTGCTCTCCAGTTGCTGCAGCAGCAGCGCCGCCTGGGTGCGAGTGCGGACACCGAGTTTGCGGAAGATGGCCGTGGCATGGGCCTTGACCGTGGCCTCGGAGACATTGAGCTCGAAGGCGATCTGCTTGTTGAGCAGGCCTTCGCAGAGCATGGTCAGCACCCGGAATTGCTGGGGGGTGAGACTGGCGAGTCCGGCGCTGGCGGCCTTGGCTTCCTCGCTCAGGGCGGGGGCGCCTTCCACCTGGGGCGGCCACCAGGTATCGCCATCCAGCACCTGGCTGACCGCCTGCTGCAGGGTGCTCAGATCGCTGGACTTGGGAATGAAGCCACTGGCACCGAATTCCCGGGCGCGCTGCACCACCGCCGGTTCTTCCTGGGCCGAGATCATCACCACCGGCACCTGGGGATACTGGCCGCGCAGGAGGACCAGTCCGGAAAAGCCATAGGCGCCGGGCATGTTGAGATCGAGCAGGACCAGATCCCAGTCGGTACGCTCGGCCAGGCAGGCCTGGAGTTCGGCGATGTCGGCCACCTCGGTGAGCCGTGCCTGGGCGCCCAGGCCCAGGGTCAGGGCCTGCTGCAGCGCGCTGCGAAACAGCGGATGATCGTCGGCGATCAGGATCTGGTAGGCAGCCGCCATGGTGTAGCTTTCCTTGTTGTCGTGAGCGCCCACGTCGACCAGGTAGCTGGCGCACGGGCTGCACGCAAGCATGCCGAACGGCGCGGACGGGGGCAAGGCCGGGCGGACCGCGGACGCTAGGCAAGGCCCTGCGGTTTGCGGCACAGTTGCCGTTTTGCCCAAGAGACGCCCCATGCCCAGCGCCGCCCTGCGTGCCGATCTGCTCATGCTGCTCACCGCCCTCATCTGGGGTAGCGCCTTCATCGCCCAGACCGGCGGCATGGAGCACATCGGCCCCTTTCTCTATACCGGCCTGAGATTCGCCCTGGGCGCCCTCACCCTGGTCCCGCTGCTCCTGTTCGTGCGCCGCCGCGGCCGCCGCGGCCGCCAGCAGCGCCTGACCCGCGACACCTTCAAGGGCGGCCTGCTGATGGGCCTGGTGCTGACCCTGGGCATCAACCTGCAGCAGGTCGGCCTGCTGTTCACCAGCGTGACCAACTCCGGCTTCATCACCGGTCTCTATGTCATCGTGGTACCGCTGCTGGGGCTGCTGCTCGGCCAGCGCAGCCACCTGGGCACCTGGATCGGCGCCAGCCTGGCGGTGGTCGGCATGGGGCTGCTGAGCATCGGCGACAATTTCCACGTGGCCTCGGGCGATCTGCTGCAACTGGCCGGCGCCCTGGCCTGGGGGGTCCATGTGCTGCTGGTGGGACACTATTCCAGTCGCCACGACGCCACGGTGCTGTCGATCCTGCAATTCGGCGTCTGCGCCGTGCTCAGCCTGGCGCTGGCGCTGGCCTTCGAGCCGATCCAGTCGACCGGGATCGTCCTGGCCCTGCCCGAGTTGCTCTATGGCGGCGTGATCGCCGCCGGCATCGGCTACACCCTGCAGGTGTTCGCCCAGCGCGGCGCCATCGCCTCCCATGCGGCGGTGATCTTTTCCCTGGAGGCGGTGTTCGCCGCCTTCTTCGGCGCCTGGCTGCTGGGCGAGGCCCTCAGCGGTCGTGGCTACCTGGGCTGCGTGCTGATGTTCGCCGGCATGCTGGCCGCCCAGCTCTGGCCACGCCAGGCGCCGGTGGAGATCAAGCCGGTCAACTAACCCCGCAGGGCCTTGAGTTGCCGGCTGGCCGGGCTGTCCGCCGCCAGCGGCAGATGATGCTTGGCGTCCAGGTAGCGTTCGCTGAAGACATCCAGATAGGCCTCCAGCAAGCGACCGGCCGGTGCCTCGCCAGCCAGTTCCAGGCACAGGGCGGCGACCTCGGCGGTGCACAGGTGCTCGCCCCGGGTCGAGCGCCGCAGGCGATAGCGCGACAGGGCATTGGGCTGGAAGCTCAGCACCGGCAGGCGGTCCAGATAGGGACTCTTGCGAAACATCTTGCGTGCCTCGGTCCAGGTGGCATCCAGCAGCACGAACAGCGCGCGCTGACCGGGTGCCAGCGGCAGGCTCTCCACCACCCGCTCGGGCGCGGCGTACTCGCCGGGAAACACCAGCAGCGGTTGCCATTCCGGCTGCGCGAGCAATGCCGGCAGCGCCGGATCCACCGCCGTGCGACTCCAGCCGAAGGCATGGGTGTCGGCCACCACGTCGGCGATCAGCCAACCGGTGTTGCTCGGCTTGAGCGGCTCGACGTCGTGCATCAGCAGGCACATGCCGGCGTGGGTCTGGCGCAGGGGACGCAGGTCGCAGAGGCAGTGGCTGGGTGCCAGGCGGCAATTCGGGCAGCGCGCCATGCGCGAGCCACGGGCGATGAAGGGCTTGATGCTGCGCGCCAGGCGCTCCTGGCGCAGACGGGCCACGGCATGCAGAGGGGTGTCGCTGATCGGGGTCATGCCGGGCTCGCGGGCAAAAGCGCAGTTTACCAGAGCGATCGGGATGCCCGCGGCGGCCAGGCAGGTTACCCTGCGCAGACGCCCTGCGAACCCCCGCCCGCGACCACGGTCGAAACGGGCTCCTCTACGCTGGAGAACACGATGCCTCGTTTTGCTTTGCTCGCCCTGACCCTCGCCCTGCCCTTCACCGTCCAGGCGGCCGAGTCGCTCAAGGACCACGAGCTCAACCAGATGCTGCGCAAGGTGGCGACCGAGAGCAGCCAGGGCACGCCCCGCGCCATCAACGAGGACATCCTCGACCGCGGCTACACTGTGCAGGGCAAGCAGCTGATCAACAACCTCAGCGTCCGCCCGGCCCATGCCGCCCGCATGCGCGAGAATCCGGCCACGGTGCGGGTACAGCTCGCCGAAAGCGTCTGCCAGAACAACGGCTATCGCCAGCTGCTGGCCCGTGGCGCCACCCTGGTCTATGACTTCACCGAATACCAGACCAACAAGCCGGTCATGGTCGAGCGCTTCCAGGCGGCCGACTGCGGCCTGGGCAAGTAAGCGGAGACCGCGGCCATGACCGAGGACAGCGACGACAGCTACCTGGCCCGCCACGTGGAGCCCAGCGCCGCCGACCTCGGTCAGCGCATCGACGAACTGCTGGAGCACGCCCTGCCGGGCGGCAGCCCCAACCTGGGCCTCTACCGCGAGATGCTGGTGACGGTGGTGCGCATGGCGCAGACCAATCCGGCACGCTGGGACGCCAAGATCATGCTGCAGACGCTCAAGGAGCTGGAGCAGGCCTTCCGCACCCTGGAGCGCTTCCGCCGGCGACGCAAGGTCACGGTGTTCGGCTCGGCGCGGACCCGCATCGATCACGGCCTCTATGCCCTCGCCCGCGAACTCGGCAGCGCCCTGGCCCGCCGCGACATGATGGTCATCACCGGCGGCGGCGCCGGCATCATGGGCGCGGCCCACGAAGGCGCCGGGCCCGAAGCCAGTCTCGGCTTCAACATCACCCTGCCCTTCGAACAGCGCGCCAATCCCACCATCGAGGGCACGGATCACCTGCTGTCCTTTCACTTCTTCTATGTGCGCAAGCTGTTCTTCTTGAAGGAGGCGGATGCCCTGGTGCTCTGCCCCGGCGGTTTCGGCACCCTGGACGAGACCTTCGAGGTGCTCACCCTGATCCAGACCGGCAAGAGCCCGCTGGTACCGCTGGTGTTGCTGGACACCCCCGACGGCCACTTCTGGGACGACACCCTGGCCTATCTGCAGCGCAATCTGCTGGAAGAAGGCTACATCCTGCCCGCCGATCTCAAGCTGGTCCGGTTGGTACGCTCAGCGGAAGCCGCCGCCGCCGAGATCGAGCATTTCTACGGCAACTACCACTCCACCCGCCGACGTGACGGCCTGTTCCATATCCGCCTCAAGCACGCCCTGACACCGACCTGTCTTGCACGCCTGGCAACGGATTTCGGCGACCTCTGCCGGACCCCGGGCTTCACCCAGCTGGCGCCGGGGGAAGGCCAGCCCGACGAAGCAGAATTCGCCCACCTGACGCGCCTCGCCTTCGACTTCCACGGCCGCCACTACGGTCGTCTGCGCGAACTGGTGGATGAACTCAATCGGCCGGAGCATTGGGTATCCCCGTAGGTTGGCGCTGAGCACTGCGAAGCCCAACGTATCTAGACTCTGCCGCCGTGTTGGGCTTCGACGATGGGGCCGTCTCAACCCAACCTACAGCACTCTCCCGTAGATACCATCTCTCCCACCAATCACAACAGGTCCGCTAAAGGGCCTGTCG
>NZ_WHOV01000087.1:0-24138 GCF_009765395.1 Pseudomonas sp. BAV 4579
TGCCCGGCATCTGGCCTCGGTGACCCTGGAGCTGGGTGGCAAGTCGCCGGCGATCATCGACGCCAGCGCCGACCTGGACGCCGCCGCCGAGTTGCTGCTCTGGGGCAAATTCCTCAATGCCGGCCAGTCCTGCGTCGCGCCCGATCATGTCTTCGTCGCCCGCCGCCTGCTGCCGGCCTTCAAGGAACGCTGTCGTGCCCTGCTGGTGCAGCGCTACGGCACCGATGCCGCCGCCAGCCCGGACTACGCCCGGCTCATCCACCCGCGCCACGCCAGGCAGCTGATCGGGCTGCTGGAACAGGCCCGGGCCGCCGGCGCGCAGCTGATCCATGGCGGTGCGCACGATGCCGCCGGGTGCTATCTCGCCCCGACCCTGCTGGATTGCTCGGCCGTCGACAGCCCCCTGGACAGCCAGGAGCTGTTCGGTCCGCTCTTGCCGGTGATCGCCTACGACGACCTGGAGGAGGTGCTGCAGCGCATCGACGCCGGTCCCAAGCCCCTGGCGCTCTATCTCTGGAGTCGCGATCGCGCGGTGCAGCGCCGGGTCGTCGCCCGCACCAGCTCCGGCAGCGTCGGCCTCAATCTGTGCATGCAGCAGTACACCCAGCTGCACCTGCCCTTTGGCGGCGTCAATCACTCCGGCAGCGGCAGCGCCCATGGCCAGGCGGGTTTTCGCACCTTTTCCCACGAGCGCAGCGTACTCGCCGCCGGTCCGCTGCTGGCCGTTCGTCTGCTGCTGCCGCCCTATTCGCCGTTCAAGCTGCGGCTGGCGCAGTGGGTGTCGCGCCTGACCGGAGGCGGCTAGGTCCAGTACGAGAAGTGCCTGCATCATCGGCGCTGCTTCGTTGCAAGGCCTGGAGCGCCAGCCCGGTCGGAATGCTCGTTTACCGCACATGCACGGCCCTTCCGCGGTCTTCCGGTTCGGGCGCGCTCAGCCTTCGAGTCGCCTTGGGCCGTCACTCCCCAAGGTCGTTTCAACTCGCCTCAGCTGCGCTCGGCGGCGTTCGTAAAGGACCGAGAAAACGCCCAGCAGGGCGCACCATCCGCCGGGAATGACGCTTCCGAGGATGCACGAGCGGCAAACCAGCCTTTAGAATGACGGGCCGCCAGCCTTGGGCGTGCCAATCTGCAATCGGCGCGGTCCAAGCCCGGCATGGGTTACCCTTGCACGTGAATTCTATTGGAGCGGTGAGCTGAACGATGGGCTTTGAGCAACTAGCTGAACTACGCGACCGCCTGCGGGCCGAAAAAGCGCAGGTAAAGACCGAGAGCAACGAGCGGCCGGCGCGGAGACCTTCACCGAAAGCCAAGCCCCGCGAGCAGAAGCCCCGCGAGCAGGATCCGGTGGTCGAAGGCATCCGCCGTCTGCAGAAGCACTTCCCGCTGGCCTTCCCGGTCAATCCGGCCCCCAAGGTGCCGCTCAAGGAAGGCATCCTGAAGGACGCCGAGCAGCACCTGGAGCGCCTGGGCATCACCGGTGACCAACTCAAGCAGTCGATCGCCACCTGGTGCCGTGGCACCCGCTACTGGGCGGCCATGACCGAAAACGCCCCGCGCCTGGATCTGGATGGCCAGCCGGCTGGCACCGTGACCGCTTCCCAGGCGGTCTATGCCAAGCAGCAGGCCCGCCGCCAGCGCGCCCAGGCCCGCCGTGAGCAGGCCAAAGCCAAGGCGGACACCGCCGCGCCGGTCGAAGCTGAGGCGCCTGCAGCGGCCGAGGCCGTCGCCGCCCCCGCGGACGACGCCTCCGCCTGAGGCCCGCTGCCCCTGTCGCCCTGACAGGGGCAGTCGTTCCAAGACGCCTGCCGCGTCAGGACAGCCGTCCCGGCAACTCGATGCGCATGACCGTGCCGCCACCCTCGCGCCCCAGGGCGACGATGCGCCCCTGATGCGCCGCGCAGATGGCGCGGGCGATGGACAGGCCCAGGCCGCTGCCGCCCAGGTGACGCGCCCGGGAGCTGTCGGCGCGCCAGAAGCGGTGGAAGACCCGCTCACGGTCGGCTTCGGCGATGCCCGGGCCGCGATCGCGGAATTCCAGCACCAGCCCTTCGGCCAGAGCCTGCTGGACGATCTCCAGTTCGCCGCCGCTGGCGCCATAGCGCAGGAAATTTTCCAGCAGGATGTTGAGCAACTGGCCGATGCGATCGCGGTCGGCGTACAGCCGTTGGCGGGGATCCAGTTCCAGGTGCAGTCGTATCGCCTCGGCCTGCAGCTGGGGCGCGAACCAGGCCAGTCGCTCTTCCACCAGCGCCGCCAGGGCGAAGGGCCGCTGGTCCAGCGCCAGTTGCCCGGCCTCGGCCAGCGACAGGGTATGCAGATCGCCGACCAGGGTGTTGAGCAGGTCGAGCTGGCGCTTGACCATCTGCAACTGGCGGGCATCCGCGGGAAAGACCTCGTCGAGGATGCCCTGCACCCGCACCGAGGCGGCGTTGAGCGGGGTGCGCAGCTCATGGGCGAGGATGGCGCTGGAATCCCGTACGTCGCGTTCGTATTGCTGCAACCGCGCGGTGAGGCTGTTGAAGTCCAGCGCCAGGCGGCGCAACTCCGCGGGTGCCGTCTCGGCCACCTCCAGCCGGGTGTCCAGATCGCCCGACGCCACCCGCCGCGCCGCCGCGGCGATGGCGGAGAACTGGCTCGACAGCGGGCGTGACAGCCGAAAGCCGGCCAGCAGGATCAACGGCACGGCTGCCAGCACCAGGCCCGCCAGCACCCACCAGTCGCGGCTGGCGATACCGGGCAGGAAATAGCGCACCGGATAGTAGTGGCTGAACAGCGCCCAGAGCCTCGCCTCGTTTTCCTGCGGATCGGCGCGTAGCTGGAGGATCTCCGCCCGCGCCGCCTGGGGCACCTGGCGCAGCACCCACCAGTCGCCAAAGAGAAACCAGAGGTACATGCCGGCGGCGATCAGCAGCACCGCGCCCAGCGCCAGCAGGCTCATGCGCCAGCCGACCCAGCGTCCCAGCGGGGCCTGGCGCTTCATGAAAAGCGATAGCCGATGGCGCGTACCGTCACCGGGACGCCGGGAAGGCCCGCCGCTTCCAGCTTGCGCCTGAGGTTGTGCAGGTGGGTGTCCACCACCCGCGCCAGGGCCTCGCTCTCCGGCAGGCAGCGCTCCAGCAATTCCTCGCGGGTAAAGGCCTTGTGCGGGGTGCGCATCAGGGTGGCGAGCAGGCCGAATTCGGTGGGCGTCAGCTCCAGGAGGCGCGCCTCGACCGTGGCGCTGAAACGCTCCAGATCCACCGTCAGGGCGCCGTGCCGTAGCCAGCGATCATCGCGCGGCGCCTGATGACAGCGACGCAGCACCGCGTGCACCCGCGCCACCACCTCCTTGGGGTTGTAGGGCTTGACCACATAGTCGTCGGCGCCATAGCGCAGGGCGCCGAGCTTTTCCGGCTCGTCGCCGATGGCGGTCACCATGATCACCGGGGTATCCCCGGCGCGGCGGATCTGTGCCAGCACCTCGGTGCCACCGAGGCGCGGCAGCATCATGTCGAGCAGGACCAGATCGGGTCGCTCGCGCTGGAACAGGTCCAGCCCCTGGCGGCCGTCCTCGGCGAGCATCACCGTGAAGCCGTCGCGCAGCAGATAGGCCTCCAGCACGCTGGCGCTGTCGGCGTCGTCTTCGACGATGAGTATGAGTTTGTCGCCCACGTCCGCTCTCTTGATCGAATCTCAACAATTCACCGAAGGAATCTTGATTCGGCGTCCCTAGGCTGCGATCCATGCCTTGCACCGGGTCCGCCTGCCATGCCTTCACTCGCCGCTTCCGTCACCTGCCCGCTGCTGCTGATCAGCCTGCTGGGCCTCAGCGGTTGCTCGCTGATTCCCGACTACCAGCGGCCGGCACTGCCGGTGCCCGCGCATCTGGGTCTGTGGCAACGGCGGGATGCGGCGCCCGCGGCGGTCGTCGACCTCAGTCCGGAGGAGCGCCAACTGCTGGCCGCGGTCAGCGCTGAAGCCCTCCTGCCAGCGCTGGCGAGCCAGGCGCTGGCGGGCAATCGAGACTACCGGATAACCCAGCTCAGGGTCGAGCAGGCGCGGGCGCAACTGGGCGTCCGCCAGGCCGAGCGCTGGCCCACCCTGGGTCTGGCGGTGCAGCGTCCGCGTCAGCGCTTCGCCGATCCGGCGCTGGACGAGCGCTACCAGCAGGACCTGGCCACCGCCACCCTGGGCGTGGACGCCTTCGACCTGGATTTCTTCGGCCGCGTGGCCAGCCTGGGTGAAGAAGCCCGCCATCAGCTGCTGGCCAGCGCCTATGGTCAGCAGGCCGCGCGCGGCGCCCTGGTGGTCGAGGTGGCGCGCCTCTTCCTGCTCGCCCGCGAGGCCGATGCCCAGGTCGCCAGCGCCCAGGCGATGGTCGCGCTCAGCGACCAGCTGGCGCAGCGGACCCAGGCGCGCATCGCCGCCGGCGACCTGGCTCCGGCCGCGCTGGAGCCCCTGACCCAGGCCGCCCTCGAGGCGCGCCAGCAGCTGCAACAGCGGCTGAGTCAGCGCACCCAGGTCTATGGGGCGCTGGCCTGGGTCACCGGCTACCGGCTGGCGCCCTCGCCCAGCGCTGCGCCTGCCCTCGCCGGTCCTCCGCCGGAGCTGCCCGGCGAGCTGGCCGACCTGCCCTCCAGCCGCCTGCTGGAGCGTCTCGACGTGCGCGCCGCCGAGGAACGTCTGCAGGCGGCCAACGCCAGCATCGGCGCGGCCCGCGCCGCCTTTTTCCCGAGCATCCGCCTGAGCACCGCGGTGGGCCTGGCCAGTCCGCAATTGCAGGATCTGTTCAGCGCAGGCCAGGGGCTGCGCCTGCTGACGCCGTCGCTGTCCCTGCCGCTGTTCGACGGCGGGCGCAACCATGCCAACTTGGACGCCGCCAGGACCGCTCGCGACCTGGCCCTGGCCACCTACGAACGCACCCTGCAGGACGCCTTTCGCGAACTGGCCGACGGCCTGGAGGAGCGCCGCCTGCTGCTCGCGCAGCGCCAGACCCTGGACGCCCAGCTGCAGCTGAGCCACCAGCGCCGCCAGCGCCTGGCGCGCCAGTGGCAGGCCGGGGCCGGCGATCCCGGCGCCAGCCTGCAGGCCGGTCTCGACGCCCTACGCGCCAGTGAGACGCTGCGCCAGACCGAGCAGGCGCTGCGCCTCAATCGCCTGCGCCTGCACCGCGCCCTGCACGGCCTGGACCACCCTTCCGCCACCTGAGAGGACCTGCCATGACCCGCACCCCCCTGCTGCCGCTGCTGCTCTGCCTGACGCCCCTGGCCGGCCAGGCGGCCGACGCCTCGCCCTGGCGCGACCACATTGATGTCAGCCTTGGCCTGGTGGCCGGCACGGTCAGTCGCTACCTGGGTTCGGCGGATTATCGGCCGCAGCTGCTGCCCCTGCTGGTGGTCCAGCGCGGCCCCTTCTTTGCCGACACCAGTCGCGGCCTCGGCCTGCAATGGCAGTCGGTCCAGGGGCTGACCCTCAGCGGCGCCCTCAACTACGACGTCGGCCGTGATGACCGCGACAACGCCTCGCGGCCAGGCGCCGACCGGCTGCGGGGGATGGGCGAAGTCGACGGCGCCACGGTGCTGGACCTCACCCTGAGCCAGGCCCTGGCGCCCTGGCTCAGTCTCAACGCCGAGGGCGAATGGCGGCTGGCCGGGGCCCAGCGCGGCACTCGCTATCGCCTGGGAGTGGAAGCCATCGGCCTGCACACCGACCAGGACACCCTGGCGCTGGATCTCGACGCCCACGCCGGCGACCGCCGCTTCAACCAGACCTATTTCGGCGTCACCGCCGCCCAGAGCGCCGCCAGCGGCTTCGCCCCGGCGCGTCTCGACCAGGGCATCTATGCCTATTCCGCCGCGCTGAACTGGTTGCACACCTTCGATCCGCACTGGAGTTCGGTGGCGACCCTGACCACCACCTATTACGGCGACCAGGCACGCGACAGCCCGCTGCGCCAGCGCGCCACCGCCACCACCGCCCAAGTCGCCCTGACCTACAGCTTCTGATCCTGGAGCCCGCCATGCCCGGCCCGCGCCTGACCTCCGCCCTTACCCTCCTCCTGCTGCTCCCCCTGCTGGGCGGCTGCTCACCGGATGAACGCCCTAGTCCGGTGCCCCTGCGCACCGTCAAGCTCGCGCCGGTCGACCGGCTGACGGCCCAGGCGCCGCTGCTGCCCGGCCTGGTGCGCCAGCCGCGCAGCACCGCGCTGGCCTTCGAGAATGGCGGGCGGGTGCTGCGGGTGGCCGTGGACGTGGGCGCCCGGGTCGCGGCCGGTCAGGTGCTCGCCGAGCAGGATGGCGAGCCGGCGCGTCTGCGCCTCGACCAGGCCAGCGCCCGGGTGCAGGCTGCCCGGGTGGAGCTGGACCAGCGCCGCGCCGGGCAACGGCGGGCCCGGCAGCTGTTCGCCGAGGGCAACCTGGCCAAGGCCGAGCTGGAAGGCGCCGACGCCGCCCTGGGCGCGGCCCAGGCGCA
Organism: Pseudomonas sp. BAV 4579; assembly: GCF_009765395.1. Lineage (NCBI taxonomy): Bacteria > Pseudomonadati > Pseudomonadota > Gammaproteobacteria > Pseudomonadales > Pseudomonadaceae > Pseudomonas > Pseudomonas sp. BAV 4579. Next base: position 6,451 of record NZ_WHOV01000087.1, read on the forward strand.
GCAACGGGGCGCCGAGGCGGAGCTGGCCCTGGCGCGCCGCGCCCTGGCCCAGACCCGGCTGGTGGCGCCCTTCGCGGGTCAGATCGTCCTGCGCGCGCCGGAGCCGCTGCGGCTGCTGGGCGCGGGCGAGACCCTGCTCGGATTGCAGGCCGAAGGTGAACGCCAGGTGGTGGTGCAGGTGCCAGCCGCCCTGGCCCAGGCGCTGACACCCGGCGCCCAGGCGCAGGCCTATGCCACGCACGACGGCGCGCCCCTGGCACTCCGGCTGGTCGGTCTCTCACCGCGTGCCGAGCAGGGCCTGCTGCAGGAAGCGGTCTTCGCCCTTGGCAGCGAGGCGCCGGCCCTGCCCAGCGGCAGTCTGCTGGACGTGCGCCTGCCGCTGCCGGCCCAGGCGCAGCTGGCCGTGCCCCTGGGGGCGCTGCTGCCCGGACAGCGCGGCACCGCCGGTCAGGTCTTCGTCTACCAGCCGGAGACCCAGCAGGTGAAGCCGCGCCCGGTCACGGTGGCGGCCCTGCAGCAGGGCCAGGCGCTGATCGCCAGCGGTCTCGCCGAGGGCGAGCAGATCGTGGTCGCCGGCGCCGCCTTTCTGCGCGCCGGCGAGCATGTGCTGCCCTATCGGCCCAGCACCGTGCTCACGGGGGAGTAGGCCATGTCCCTGACCGCTTTCGCCCTGCGCCGGGGTCGCCTGGTGCTGTGCATCGCACTGGCCCTGTTGCTAGGCGGGATCTACGCCTTTCTCGGCTTTCCGTCCCAGGAGGAACCCAGCGTGACCGTGCGCGACGCCCTGGTCAGCGTCGCCCTGCCCGGCCTGCCCAGCGACCGGGTGGAGGAACTGCTGGCAGAGCCGCTGGAAGACCGGCTGCGCGAATTGCCCGAACTCAAGACCCTGGTGACCACCCTGAGACCCGGCCAGGCCATCATCCAGCTCACCGCCCGGGACGAGATCAAAGATCTGCCGGCGCTCTGGCAGCGCGTCCGCAACAAGGTCGCCGAGGTGGCTCAGGGCCTGCCCGAGGGTACCCAGGGCCCGCTGGTGGACGATGATTTCGGGCGGGTGGCGGTGGCGTCCATCGCCGTGACCGCGCCCGGTTTTTCACCGAGCGAACTGCGCCGCGAGGTGGAAGGCCTGCGCCGCGCCCTCTATGGCCTGCCCGGGGTCGATCGTATCGCCCTCTATGGCCTGCAGGACGAGCGCGTCGTCCTGACCCTGGACGCCACGGCGCTGGCCCGCCTGGGCCTGTCGCCCCAGGCGCTACTGGCGCAACTGCGCACCCGCAACGCACTGGTCAGCGGCGGCAGCCTGCGCGCGGGAGAACGCGTCCTCAGCCTGGCCATCAGCGGCGAACTGGCCGATCCCGCCGCGCTGCGCGCCGTGCCGATCCAGCTGGCCGAGGGCCGCGCCGTGCCCCTGGCCGAGCTGGCCCAGGTGCGGGTCGAGCCCGCGCAGCCGGTGCGCAGCGCCGCCTTCTATCGCGGCGAACGCGCCCTGGTGCTGGGCATCGCCATGACCCCGGGCCGCAACGTCGAAGCCTTCGGCGCCGCGCTGCACGACCGGCTGGAGGCGTTGGCGACCACCCTGCCCACCGGCTTCGCCCTGCATCGGGTGACCTTCCAGGCCGAGGTGGTGCACCACGCCATGGCGCGCATGCAGCACGTGCTGATGGAAACCATGGTGATCGTCATGACCGTGGTCATGCTGTTCCTGGGCTGGCGCCTGGGGCTGATCGTCGGCGCCATCGTCCCGCTCACGGTGCTGACGACCCTGCTGGTCATGCGCGCCCTGGGCATCGAGTTGCAGACGGTGTCCATCGCCGCGCTGATCCTGGCCCTGGGGCTGCTGGTGGACAACGGCATCGTCATCGCCGAGGACATCGAACGGCGCCTGCGCGCGGGCGAGGAGCGCCGCGCCGCCTGCGCAGCCGCCGGCCGGACCCTGGCCATCCCGCTGCTGACCTCTTCGCTGGTGATCATCCTGGCCTTCTCGCCCTTCTTTCTCGGCCAGACCAGCACCAATGAATACCTGAGGTCCCTGGCCGTGGTGCTGGCGCTGACCCTGCTGGGCTCCTGGGCGCTGAGCCTGACGGTGACGCCGCTGCTCTGCCTGCGCCTGGTGCCGGACCCCAGCCATGGCGGTAGCAGCACCGACAGCGCCCTGCACCGCGGCTATCGCCGCCTGCTGGAGGTCCTGCTGCGGCACCGGCTGGCCTATCTGCTGGCCATGCTCGGGCTGCTGGTCCTGGCCACCCTCAAGGTGCTCAGCCTGCCCTACGACTTCCTGCCGCCCTCGGATCGCAACCAGTTCCAGATCCCCCTCCAGCTGGAGCCGGGCACCTCGGCCCAGCGCACCCTGGAACTCATGCAGGGCTTCAGCCGCTGGCTGGGCGAGGATGCCGATATCGTCGAGAGCATCGGCTACGTCGCCGAGGGCGGACCGCGCATCGTGCTGGGCCTGAATCCGCCGCTGCCCGGTCCCGATGTCGCCTATTTCACCGTCACCACCCGCCCGGACGCCGATCTTGCCCAGGTCATGGCCCGGGTCGGCGAGCAGCTGACCCGGGCCTATCCCGAGGTGCGCGCCCAACCCAAGCGCTTTTCCCTGGGCACCACCGAAAGCGGCCTGGCGGTCTATCGCCTGAGCGGCCCGGACGAGACGGTCCTGCGTCAGCTGGGTGCCAACCTCGCCGACCTGCTCGCCGCCGTCCCCGGGACCCGCGACATCCAGGACGACTGGGGCCCGCGCCTGCTGCGCTACCAGGTCGAGGTCGACCCGGCCCGGGCCCGCGCCGCCGGACTCGACCGCCGCGACCTGGCCCAGGCGCTGCAACTGGCCGGCGACGGCCTGAGCGGCGCCCAGCTGCGCGACGGCCAGTATCCGGTCGAGATCGCGGCGCGCAGCACGCCCCGCGGTGGGGATCCGCGCACCCTGCTGGTCTATCCCCAGGGCGGCGGTGGCCCGGATCGAGCTGGCCAGCGAGGCCGGGGTCAAGGTCAGGCGCAACCTGCAGCGCACCCTCACGGTCAGCGCGCGCAATCCCGGCATGACCGCCGCCACCCTGGTCGCCACCCTCGCGCCCCAATTGCCGACCCTGCAGTTGCCGCCCGGCTACCGCCTGGAGCTGGGCGGCGAAAGCGAGGATTCCGCCGCCGCCAACGACGCCCTGCTGCGCTATCTGCCGCTGGCCGCCGTGGCCATGCTGTTGCTGTTCCTCTGGCAATTCGATTCCTGGCGCAAGGTGCTGATCATCGTCGCCAGCATCCCCTTCATCCTCATCGGCGTGGCCCTGGCGCTGTGGCTGAGCGGCCATCCCTTCGGCTTCATGGCCACCTTCGGCCTGCTGTCCCTGGCCGGCATCATCGTCAACAACGCGGTCCTGCTGCTCGAACGCATAGAAGCCGAACGCCAGGCCGGCAAGCCCCTCGTCCCGGCGCTGCTCGACGCCGCCGGCGAACGCCTGCGGCCGATCATCATGACCAAGCTCACCTGCATCCTCGGCCTCATCCCGTTGATGCTCTTTGCCGGTCCGCTGTGGACCGGCATGGCCATCAGCATGATCGGCGGCCTGGCGCTGAGCACCCTGGTGACCCTGGGGCTGATCCCGGTGCTCTACGCCCTGCTGTATGGCCGGTGCCAGGACAGCTGAACGAGGCACCGGCGGCGAGGCTGTCCCCCTCCCGCGAGCTCGGGCTCAGGTGGTGGCGCCCAGTTGCCAGGGGACGAATTCGTTCTGCCCGTAGCCGTGCAACTCGCTGCGGCTGCGCTCGCCCGACGCCAGTGCCAGCAGCCGTTCGAAGATGAAGGCGCCGCGCTCTTCCAGGGTGGTGCTGCCGTCGACCAGGCCGCCGCAATCCACGTCCATGTCGTCGCGCTGGCTTTCCCAGAGGCGGGTGTTGGTAGCGATCTTCAGCGACGGCGTCGGCGCACAGCCATAGGCCGAACCCCGGCCGGTGGTGAAGGCGATGAGGTTGGCCCCTCCCGCCACCTGACCGGTGGCCGAGACCGGGTCGTAGCCGGGGGTGTCCATGAACACCAGGCCCGGGCTGCGCACCGGCTCGGCGTAGCCATAGACCGCCATGAGATCGGTGGAGCCGGCCTTGATCACCGCGCCGAGGGATTTTTCCAGGATGGTGGTCAGGCCACCCGCCTTGTTGCCCGCCGAGGGGTTGTTGTCCAGGCTGGCGCCGAAGCGGGCGCAATAGTCTTCCCACCAGCGGATGCGCTCCACCAGGCGTTCGCCCACCGCCGGGCTGGCGGCGCGCCGGGTGAGCAGGTGTTCGGCGCCATAGATCTCCGGGGTTTCCGAGAGAATGGCGGTGCCCCCGGCGGCCACTAGCATATCCACCGCCCGGCCCAGCGCCGGGTTGGCGCTGATGCCGGAATAGCCGTCCGAGCCACCGCACTGCAGGCCGAGGATCAGATGGCGGGCACTGACCGGTTCGCGCGCCACCGCATTGGCCGCGGGCAGCAAGGCTTCCACCGCGGCGATGCCCCGGGTCACGGTGGCGGTGGTGCCGCCGCTGTCCTGGATAGTGAGGGTGCGCAATCCCGCGTGCTCGCTGAGGCCCTGGTCGGCCAGCAGCGTGGGGATCTGGTTGGCTTCGCAACCCAGGCCGATGAACAGCACCGCGGCGAAGTTGGGATGGGACGCATAGCCGCCCAGGGTCCGGCGCAGCACCGCCATGCCCTCGCCCTGGGTATCGATGCCACAGCCGACGCCATGGGTCAGGGCGACCACGCCGTCGACGTTGGCATAGGGCCCCAGCGCCGCGGGATGGACGTCGCGGCGGAAATGGTCGGCCACCGCCCGGGCCACCGTGGCCGAGCAATTCACCGAGGTGAGGATGCCGATGTAGTTGCGGGTCGCCACCCGGCCATCCGGGCGGACGATGCCGAGAAAGCTGCGCTCGATGGGCGCCGGGGCGCCACGGGCCTCGATGCCGAAGGCGTGCTCGCGGGTGAAGTCGCCCATGGCCAGGTTGTGCACGTGGACATGGCTGCCGGCGGCGATGGCCTCGCGGGCGAAGCCGATGATCTGGCCATAGCGGCGCACCGGCGCGCCTGCGGCGATGGCGCGCACGGCGACCTTGTGGCCGGCCGGCACCGGCTCGCGGACCTGCACGCCCTCCTCGGGCAATTCGAGGCCCGGCACCAGCGCCTGGCGGGCGATCAGTACATCGTCTTGCGGATGCAGGCGCAGGGTGGCGCGGGCAGCGGCCGCGGCGCCGCTGCGGGTGATCAATTCCATAGGGGTCTCCACGTCAGCCTTCGAGGTTGGCCTTGACCGCGCCAGTGGCGGGGTCGGGCACGGGGTATATCCAAGAGACGCCGATCCGCATCAGTCATGCGCCTCTTCCAGCCGCCGCACGGCCTGTTCCACGCCGCGCAATTCCGCCAGACCCTTGAGCCGGCCGATCAGCGAATAGCCGGGGTTGGTCCGCCGTCCCTGGTCGTCCAGCAGCTGGTGGCCGTGGTCCGGACGCATGGGCAGCCGCGCCCCGCCTGCGCGTTCGCGGCGACGCTCCTCGCGTACCAGTTCGCGGATCACCCCGACCATGTCCACGTCGCCGTCCAGGTGATGGGCCTCGTGGAAACTGCGCGGATCCGCCTCGCGGCGGGTCGCCCGCAGGTGGACGAAGTGGATGCGCGGCGCGAATTGGCGGGCCATGGCCACCAGGTCGTTGTCGGCGCGCACGCCATAGGAGCCGGTACAGAAGGTCAGCCCGTTGGCCGGGCTCGGTACCGCGTCCAGCAGCCACTGGGCGTCGGCGGCGGTGGAGACCACCCGTGGCAGGCCCAGCAGCGGGCGCGGCGGATCGTCCGGGTGCACCCCCAGACGAATGCCCACCTCTTCCGCCACCGGCACCACGGCCTGGAGAAAGACGGCCAGGTGCTCACGCAGCCGCGCGGCGTCGATGCCGGCATAGGTGGCCAGCAGGACGCGCAGGTCGGCGACCGAGTAGCCCTCCTCGGCGCCCGGCAGACCGGCGATGAGGGTACGCACCAGCTCCTCGCGCCCGGCGTCGTCGAGCCCGGCGTGATGGCGGCGCGCGCGTTCGATCTCCGCGGCGGCGTACTCGGCCTCGGCGCCCTCCCGCTGCAGGATGCACAGATCGAAGGCGGCGAAAGCATCCTGATCGAATCTCAGCGCCCAGCCGCCGTCGGGCAGTCGATGGGCCAACTGGGTGCGGGTCCAGTCCAGCACCGGCATGAAGTTGTAGCAGACCACATCGATACCGCACTGGGCGAGATTGCGCAGGCTCTGCCGGTAGTTGTCCAGATAGCGCTCGCGCCCCGGCAGGCCGCGCTTGATGTCCTCGTGGACCGGGATGCTTTCCACCACCGACCAGGTCAGTCCCGCCGCCTCGATCAGCGCCTTGCGCTCGGCGATGGCCGCCAGCGGCCAGACCTCGCCATTGGGAATCTCGTGCAGCCCCGTGACGATGCCGGTGGCCCCGGTCTGACGGATGTCGGCGAGGGAGATGGGATCGCGCGGGCCGAACCAGCGCCAGGTGTGTTCCATGTCAGACTCCTTGTTCGGTGAGATCGGCAATGGCCGCGGCGATACCCGCCGTGGCGATGCGCGCATGGGCCCGGCGCACCGCGTCGCCAAAGACGGGTTGCGCGACCAGATCCGGCGGAAAGACCTCGGCCAGCGCCAGCACGGCGTCCACCCGCGCCGCGCCCGTAGGCAAGGCGGCCAGGGTGGCGCGCAGGGGATCGTCCAGCGCCTCGCCCTCGCCTTCACCATAGTGAATCCAGGCCGCCACGCCGAGCGCGGTGCAGGCCAGTTCGCCGCCTTGCTCCAAAAGCCGCTGGGCGCCCAGCAGCCAGCGTTGCGGCAGCTTCTGCGAGCCGTCCATGGCGATCTGTCGCAGGCGGTGCTGCAGGGCGTCGTTACGGAAGCGCGCGACCAGCGCCGCGGCATAGGCCTGCAGGTCCACGCCCTCCGGCATGTCCAGGGTCGGCGCCGCCTCGCGACTCATGTAGCGGTGCACCAGCGCCGCCAGGCGTGCGTCGGCCATGGCCTCGGCCACGGTGCCGTGACCGGCCAGGCTGCCGACATAGGCCAGCAGCGAATGGCTGCCATTGAGCAGGCGCAGCTTCATGGTCTCGAAGGGGCGGACGTCCGCCACCATCTGTACCCCTTCGTGTTCCCAGTCCGGGCGCCCTTGCGGAAAGCGGTCCTCGACCACCCACTGGCTGAAGGCCTCGCCCACCACGGCGGCCGGGTCATCGCAGCCAAGGTCGCGCAGCCGCGCGAAGGCCGCCTCGTCCATGGCCGGGACGATGCGATCCACCATGCTGCAGGGAAAGGCCACGGTGGTGGCGATCCAGGCCGCCAACCCGGCGTCCTGGGCCTCGGCGAGGGACACCACCGCCTGGCGGGTCCGTTGGCCGTTGTCCGGCATGTTGTCGCAGCAGAGCACGGTGAAGGGCGCGATGCCGGCCGCACGACGCCGGCGCAGGCCTTCCACCAGCAGCCCCGGCGCGGTGCGCGGCGCCCGCGGTTCGGCCAGGTCATGGACGATGCCGGGATCGTCGCGGCGCAGGGCGCCGCTGGCCGGACTCAGGCAATAGCCCTTTTCCGTAACCGTCAGGGTGACGATGCGCACCCCGGGATCGGCCAGCCGCGCCAGCAGGGCCTCGCGCCCGGCCCCGCCGTCGCCGGCGTAGAGCACCTCGCGCAGGGCGCCGATCTCGCGCAGCACCCCTTCGCGCCGGTTGCGGTATTCGGCCACGTGATAGCGGCCCTGCTGGGCGTTCAGGGTCTCCACCAGCGCCCGACCCGATCTCAGGTTGGCGCTGCACAGGCCCCAGGCGCCGCCGCCGTGGCGGGCCAGGTTGCGCTCCAGGTAGACCGCCTGGTGGGCGCGATGAAAGGCGCCCAACCCCAGGTGGACGATGCCGATGGCCGGCGCCGGATAGCGCGAGGGAAGGCGTTCGAAATCGCTCATCGGACGCCTCCGGTAGCCAGCGCGGCAGGTGCCTCCGCCGGCCGCTCGGCCAGCGGCTTGACGAAGCGCGCCACGCACAGCGAACCGATCACGGTCAGGGCGCCGGCGAGCAGGAAGGCACTGGTGAAGGCGCCGGTGAATTGCACCAGATAGCCGGTCACCGCCGGGCCGATGATGCCCGAGGTGTTGGCCAGGAAATGCATGAAACCGCTCACCCCGCCCACCCGCGCCGCCGGCACCGTGTCCTGGATGATCGCCCAGTAGATGGCGCCGGTCAGATAGAGGAAGAACACCGAGAGCGCCACCAGGGCCACCGCGGCATAGAGGGTGCTGACCAGGCCGGCCACGCCGATGCACAGGGCGCAGGCCAGCAGGCAGGTCACCAGCACCACCTTGCGCGAGAACATCAGGCGACCGGTCTTGCGGAACACCCAGTCGGACAGATAGCCGCCCACCGCCAGGCCGATGAAGCCGAGCACCCAGGGGATCACCGTGGCGATGCTCATGTCCTTCACATTGAGGCCGTAGGCCTGGATCAGGTAGCTGGGGAACCAGGTCAGGAAGAAGAACAGGGTGTAGTTGTAGGCGAAGAACGCCAGGGCGGTGAACAGCACCGTTGGCTGGCGCAGGTAGTACTTGAGCGGTCGCACCTCGGTATCCACCACGGCCACGGCGCGCTCCTCGGCGGCGATGTCGGCGGCCAGCTGGCCGGTGGGCTTGTCCTTGATCCAGAGGTACCAGGCCACCGCCCAGACGAAGCCGATCAGCATGATGACCACGAAGGACACCTTCCAGCCATAGGTCACCGCGATCACCCCGACGATGGGGCCGGAGATGGCGCCGCCCAGGGGCGTGCCCGACATCGACAGGCCCAGGGTGCGACCCCGGTTGTGGGGCGCGTACCAGTTGTTGACCATCTTGCTGGTGGAGACGCTCAGGGGCCCCTCGGCCATGCCGAACAGCACCCGGATCACGATCAGTGCGGCGAAGCCCGAGGCCAGCACCGTCAGGCCGCTGAACGCCGACCAGAGCACCATGGCCAGCAGCAGCGTGGTCTTGGCGCCATAGCGATCGGCGGCCCAGCCGCCGATGAAGTTGAACGCCGCATAGCCGACGAAGAAGGCGCTGAACAGCAGCCCCATCTCCCCGGCGCCCAGCCCGAAGTCCTTCTGGATCAGGGGCGCTGCCACCGACAGCGCCGAGCGATCCAGATAGTTGACGACCCCCGCCAGGAACAGCATGACGAGTACCAGTCCACGACCTTGTCCAGCCATTTGTTACCTCCCGCTCATTGTCTTTATTCGGTAAGGCATAGAAGCAACGCTCCTTGCGGAGCGCGCGTTGTCAGGCGTTGCCACCCCACTGCACCAGCACCTTGCGCGTCCGCTCGGGGTGCCTTTCGATCAGCTCGATGGCACCCGGCATCTCCTGGCTGGCCACCTGGTGGCTGATCAGCGCCGCGGCATCCAGCTTGCCCGCCGCCAGCAGCTCGATGACCCGGGGAAAGCGGCCGTTGTTGAGCCGCGAACCCACCAGGGTCAGTTCCTTCTTGATGATCTCCAGCTGCACCAGCTCGCTGGGCGTGGCGCTGAAGCCCAGCAGGCCGATGCGCCCGGCCGGCGACGCCAGCCGGACGATCTCCGGCAGCAGCGCCGGATGGCAGGCGGCGTCGACGATCAGCGGCACGCCCTCGCCGCCGGTGGCCTCGCGCATGGCCGCCTCGACGTTGGTCTCGCGGCCATTGAGGGTGCGGGTCGCGCCCAGGGTCCGGGCGGTGGCCAGGCGATCGTCCAGCACATCGGTCACGGTGATATCGGCGATGCCCAGCGCCCGGGCCATCTGCACCAGGGTCAGGCCGATCACGCCGGCGCCGTAGATGAGCAGGGAATCCCCGGGCAGGAACTGCATCCGCTCCAGCACATTGAGGGCGATGCTGTAGGGCTCGACCAGCGCGGCCTGGGCCAGCGGCAAACCGGGCGGCAGGCGATGGGCATTGGCCGCGGGCACGCACACCTCTTCGCTGAAGCCGCCATCACGGTGCACCCCAAGCACCTGCAGGCGACTGCAGACATTGGGCCGCCCAATGCGGCAGGGATAGCAGCTGCCGCAGGCGATCACCGGATCGACGCAGACCGGATCGCCCACCGCCAGGCCGCTCACGCCCGCGCCCAGCTCGCGCACCACGCCGGCGAATTCGTGGCCGGTGACGCGGGGAAAGCGCACGAAGGCGTTCTGCCCATGGATGATGTGCATGTCCGAGCCGCAGATGCCCGCATAGGCCACCCCGACGCGGACCTCGCCGGGTGCCAGCGTGGGTACCGCGACCTCTTCGATGCTGAATTCATGGGGTGCTCTGACCTGAAAGGCTTTCATCCGGGATTCCTCGCTCACCAGTGCCACAGGGTGCCATCCACCAGCCGGTTCACCGGCAGGCTGGCGCGTTGGTACGGATAACGGGCGGCGAGGTCCTCATCGATGTCCACGCCGTGGCCGGGCACCTCGCCCGGGGTGAAATGGCCGTCCGCGAAGCGATAGGCATGGGGAAAGACCTCCTCGATGCGCGCCTCGTGGGGCATGTGCTCCTGGATGCCGAAGTTGGGCACCCAGCTGTCGAAGTGCAGCGCGGCGCCCATGCACACCGGCGACAGGTCGGTGGCGCCATGGAAGCCGGTGCGCACCTGGTAGAGCGCCGCCAGGTCGGCGATGCGCCTCATGTGGGTGATGCCGCCGGCATGCACCAGGGTGGCGCGGATATAGTCGATCAGCTGCTCCTGGATCAGCTCGCGGCAGTCGTGGATGGAGTTGAACACCTCGCCCACCGCCAGCGGCGTGGTGGTGTGCTGGCGAATCAGGCGGAAGGCCTCCTGATTTTCCGCCGGCGTGCAGTCTTCCAGCCAGAACAGGTTGTATTCCTCGACCCTCTTGCCCAGCCGCCCCGCCTCGATGGGCGTCAGCCGGTGGTGCACGTCGTGCAGCAGGTGCAGGTCGTCGCCGAAGCGCTCGCGCACCGCGGCGAACAGCTTGGGTACGTGATTGAGGTACTTGGCGGTGTCCCAGACGTGCTCGGCCGGCAGATCGCTGTCGGCCGGCTCGTAGCGCTCGCCTTCGCGCTTGGCCACGCCATAGGTGGTGGGAATGCCCGGCACCCCGCACTGCACCCGCACCGCGCGATAGCCCTGCTCCACATGGCGAGCGACCTCGTCCAGGCAGCTCTCGATGTCCTTGCCGGTGGCGTGGCCATAGACCATCACCCGCTCGCGACTCTTGCCGCCGAGCAGCTGGTACAGCGGCATACCAGCGGCCTTGGCCTTGAGGTCCCAGAGCGCCACGTCCACCGCGGCGATGGCGGTCATGGTGACCGGTCCGCGGCGCCAGTAGGCGCCCCGGTAGAGGTACTGCCAGATGTCTTCGATGCGATGGGCATCGCGACCGATCAGCGCCGGCAGCACGTGCTCTTCCAGATAGGCCACCACCGCCAGCTCGCGGCCATTGAGGGTGGCGTCGCCGAGGCCATAAAGGCCTTCGTCGGTAACGATCTTGAGGGTGACCAGGTTACGACCGGGACAGGTGACGATGACGCGGGCTTCGGTGATCTTCATGGCTTCAGGCCTGGGCAGTGAGAGCGGGAATCAGGGGCGGCAGCGCCGGCATGGCCGCGCGCGGAATGAGCGCCCCGGGATGCTGGATGACCGTCGCCGCCAGGCGATGACCCCAGGCGGCGGCCGCCTCGGGGGCCCCGACCTGGAGGCGGCAGGCCAGGTAGGCGGCGCTGAAGGAATCTCCGGCGGCGGTGGTGTCCACCACCCGGGCCACGGCTTCGCCGGCCACCTCCTGGCGCCCCTGGCGATGCTGCAGCAGGCAGCTGAGCGCACCGCGCTTGAGCGCTACCTCGGCCACGCCCCATTCGGCGTACTGGGCGAACAGCGCCGCCTCGTCGGCGAAGCCGAACAGCGCGGCGTCGTCTTCCCAGGTCACCAGCGCCACATCGGTGAGGTGCAACAGCCGGTGATAGGCCGTGCGCGCCGCCTGCAGATTCGGCCACAGCCGCGGCCGGTAGTTGTTGTCGAAGACGATGCGGGTGCCGGCGGCGCGCGCCTGGCGCAGCGCCTCCAGCAGCCGCTCGCGCCCGGTGTCGGTCAGCACCGCCAGACTGATGCCACTGAGATATAGCACCTGGTACTCCGCCAGGGCCGCCAGCAGCGGCTGGGCCTCGGCGCCGTCGAAACATTCCCGCGCCGCCGCCTCGCCGCGCCAATAGAGAAAGCGCCGCTCGCCGTCGGCATCGGTCTGGATCAGATAGAGGCCTGGCAGACGTCCGGGCAGCACCCGCACCCGCGCGTCACTCAGCCCCTCCTCGCGCCAGCGGGCGCGCATGGCCTGGCTCAGGCTGTCGTCGCCCACCGCGGTGAGGTAATCGACCTGCACCGGGTCATCCCCGAGCAGCCGCCGCAGATAGACGGCGGCATTGAGGGTGTCACCGCCAAAGGCCTGGCCCAGCTGGCCATCCCCCTGACTGCGCAACTCGACCATGCATTCGCCGATGAGGCCGATGCGGGTCAGCGGGGACGAAACGAGGGGTAGCGTCATGCAGACTCCTGAAGGTGGTCCGGAACCCGCACGCGGCAGGCGGACACCGCCAGGCCGGTCACGCCGGGATCGAGGCGAAAGGTGCGCCCGGCCAGGGGTTGCGCCTGGCGGGCGGAATCATCGAGGCCCACCCGGGCGGTGGTGATCAGCAGCTGCTCCAGGCGCTCGCCGTAGAAGGCGCAGGAGGTCACCCGCGCCACCGGCAGCTCCACCCAGGCGAGCAATTCGCCTTCGGCGCTCCAGCGACTCAGGCGGTAGCCGTCCCAGTGGGCGATCCACAGCGCCCCCTCGCTGTCCACGGCCAGGCCATCGGGCACGCCGGGCTGCTCGCCGAAGTCGATGAGGGTGCGCCCGCGGCCGAGCGCGCCGCTGGCGAGATCGAAATCGAAGGCCTGTACCCGGCGGGTGGGCGAATCTATGTAGTAGAAGGTACGGTTGTCCGGACTCCAGCCCAGGCCATTGGACACGGTGATGCCGTCGAGCATCGGCTGCAGCTGGCCATCCAGGTCCAGGCGATACAGCCGGCCGCCGCCGGGCGCCTCGTCGAGCAGCGTGGTACCCAGCCAGAAACGGCCGAGCGCATCGCACTTGCCGTCGTTGAAGCGGTGCTGCGATCCATGGACCGCCCGGGGCGGCTGCGCGATCGGCACCGGCTGGGAGGCACCGGCGGCCAGGCGCCAGACGCCATCGCTCAGGGCCAGCCAGGTGGAGCCGTCGACATGGGGCACGGCGCAGCCCAGCGGTCGGTCGAAGCCCAGTATCTCGACCGGGGCCGCTGGCTGGGGCGCCGCGCGCAACAGCCGCCCGGCGAGGATATCCACCCACAGCAGCCGCTGCTGCCGGGCATCCCAGACCGGGCCTTCGCCCAGTTCATCCCTATGGTCGAACAGGCATTCAGGCGGCGCCATGGCGGGTCTCCTCCACGAAGCGCAGCGGTATCAGCGCCAGCAGGCAGCTCAGGGCGAGCATGGCGTAGCTCCAGTGCCAGCCGAAATGCTCGATCACGTAACCGGCCACCGGCCCCACCAGAAAGCCCGCCAGGCCCAGCCCCACGCCGATGAGCAGGCCCAGGCCGCTGCCGGCCGCGCGCGGCGAGGAATCCACCGCCAGCGAATAGAGCACCACATAGGGCGAATTGCGGAACAGGCCCCAGGCCAGCAGCAGGGTCCAGGCCATGGCGCGGCTGTCGATGAACATGCACAGGGCGACGCAGATCGAGAAGCCGACGGTCAGGATGCCCAGGGCGAACTTGCGGCCGCGGTGATCGCTCAGCGTCCCCCAGAAGATCTGCCCCGCCCAGCCCACCAGTCCCGAGGCGCCCGAGATCACCGCGGCCTCGGCCAGGCTCAGCCCCAGCTGGCTGGTGAGCTGGTAGGTCAGAAAGGTGGCCACGCCCATCTCGGTCCAGAGGAACAGGAAGTTCATCACCAGGCAGAGGCGCACGTTGCGCTCGGCGAAGGCCTGGCGCAGGTTGGTCAACGGATTGCGCGAGACGGGCGCGTCGGTATCGACCGGCACGGTCAGCCCCTCCTCGCGGATCCAGGCATAGACCTGCTCCTCGTTGCGCCGGCGGCCCAGGTAGAGTTGCAGCAGGATGATCGGCAGGCCGATCAGCGGGATCCAGAGAAAGGTGGCGCGCCAGTCGCCATTGGCCAGGATCAGCCCCATCAGGACCGGACCGACAAATTGCCCAAGCGGCATGCCGGTGTGATGGACGCCGAGGGCGAAGCCGCGATTTTCCTTTTGCCAGAATTCGCTGGCCACGGCGATGTTGACCGGCTCCATGGCGCCGGTGCCCAGGCCCATGGTGAATCTCAGCACCTGCAGGGCGCCCAGCGAACGCGCATAGACGGTGGCGAAGGCCGAGCCGATGGTCAGGGCGCAGGCCCCCACCCAGCTCCAGGCACGGCGGTGGCCGGTGCCGACGCTATCGGCCAGCACCCCCACCACCAGGGCACCGATCAGGGTGCCGACGAAACTCAGCGAACTGAGCCAGCCACCCTGGGCGGCGTCCAGTCCGAATTCCTGCATGATCGCCGGCAACACGGTCGGCAGCAGCTGGCGATCCACCGAGATCATCAGCATCGCCAGGGTGGTGATACCCAGCATCTGCCAGGACACCGGATGGGCACGGGGCAGCCAGCCAGGGGTACGAGCGGCAGGCGCCAGAGCGCCCGGGACTTTGGTCATGGATTTCATCGTCGCAGGTTCCGTTGTTGTTTTTGTTCGCACCCCCGGCGACCGCCAGCGGTGGAAAGAGACCCTTACGCGCGAAATGCTTTGGAACGTTGTTCCATTCGCTGGAAGACAGTGTTGCTGGCCTTTCCTGCGTTCGTCAATCAGAATGGAACAGTGTTCCGGCAATCAGGCGACCGGCGGTTCCATGGAAAAGAATCAAATTCTCGGCAACGACATGGTCAGCGCCGTCGGGCGTACCCTGGCGGTGCTCGAAGCCCTCGGCGAGCGCGAGGACGACTGCGGCGTCTCGGAGCTGGCGCAGCAGCTGGACCTGTCGAAGAGCACCGTCCACCGCTTCCTGCAGACGCTCAAGGCCCTGGGCTATGTGGTCCAGGACGCCGAAGACCGCTACCGCCTGAGCGTCAAGCTGTTCGAACTGGGCGCCCGTGCCCTGCCCCAGCTGGAGCTGGTCCGCGAGGCCGAACCGGGCATGCGCCTGCTCAACGACCTGACCGGCGAGACCGTCCACCTCGGCATCTTCGACGAGGGCGCCATCGTCTATGTGCACAAGCTCGACTCGCGCTACACCCTGCGCATGTATTCGCGCATCGGTCGGCGGGCGCCGCTGTACTGCACCGGGATCGGCAAGGTGCTGATGGCTTGGCGAGCGGAAGCCGAGGTACGCCAGATCCTGGCCCAGGAGACCTTTGTCCGCCGCACGCCCAACACCCTCGACAGCCTGGCCGCCTATCTGGCGGAGCTGGCGCGGGTTCGTGAGCTGGGTTTCGCCGAAGACCACGAGGAATTCGAGGCCAACATGAGGTGCCTGGCGGCGCCGATCCGCGACCGCTTCGGCCAGGTCGTGGCCGGCCTGAGCGTGTCCTTTCCCTGCTTCCGCTTCCGTGAAGACCTCAAGGCCGAGTATGTGGAGCAGATGCTCGCTACCACGGCGCGGATCTCGGCGCAGATGGGTGCCCCGGCCCGCTAGGCCCCTGTGCAGGCTGCACCGCCATAGTCAGACCAATGGTCCGATGGGCGGCTCAGCCTTAAGCGGCCGCTAAGCCACCCCCTATAGCGTGTGATGCACATCACAACTCCAGCCCGGTGTCCCGTCGGGCCTCCTTCATGGTGACTGTCATGATGATGCGCACACTCAAGGTGGGTCGGCGGTCGGCCCTGGCCTTCTCGATTATCGTAGCAATCGTCATCGCGCTCGGGGCCATCGCCCTGATCCAGATGCGGCAACTCAGGCAGTCGGAAATCGAGGTGGAGACGGACTGGATGCCCAGCGTCCGCCAGGCCGGGCAGATGACCGCGGCGCTGCTGCGATTGCGCCTCGAAAGCGTGAGAAGCCTGGGTACCCAGGATGCGGGGCGCAGGTCGGAAATGGCCACGG
This sequence comes from Pseudomonas sp. BAV 4579, assembly GCF_009765395.1. Lineage (NCBI taxonomy): Bacteria > Pseudomonadati > Pseudomonadota > Gammaproteobacteria > Pseudomonadales > Pseudomonadaceae > Pseudomonas > Pseudomonas sp. BAV 4579. Next base: position 22,565 of record NZ_WHOV01000087.1, read on the forward strand.
CACTGATCGAGCTGCGCAGCCGCCTCGCCAAGGAAATCGCGGACTATGCGCCGCTGGTGTCCAGCGACGCGGAACAGCAGCTCTACCAGGCCGTCCAGAACGGCGCCGCGGGCTACCTGGGTCTGCTGGACAGCTTCGAGACCCTCTATCGCAGCGGTGACCTGGCGGGCGCCACCGCCCTGGCCGACGGCAACATGCGGATCGCCGCCGACCAGGTGCAGGTGCAGATCGAAAGCCTGGCCGCGCTGAATGACCGCGGAGCGGTCGCGTCGGGCATTGAGGCGGGCCGGATCTACGACCACGGCCTGGCCTGGGTCTCCGGCCTGATCCTCGCCACCCTGCTGGCCACCGTCACCCTGGCCTTCCTGCTGACGCGCAGCATCACCGTGCCCATCGGCGAAGCCCTGCGCATCGCCCAGCGGATCGCCAAAAAGGACCTGGCCGAAGACATCCAGGTGGCGGGCAGCGACGAGGCCGCCGGCCTGCTGACCGCCCTGGCCGGCATGCAGGCCAACCTGCGCGCCACCGTGGCCCATCTCGCGGACAGCTCCAGTCAACTGGCCGCCGCCGCGGAAGAGATGACCGCGGTGATCGACGACGGCAACCGCGGCCTGCTCAGGCAAAACGACGAGATCGGCCAGGTGGCCACGGCGGTGACGGAGATGAGCGCCGCGGTGGACGAGGTGGCGCGCCATGCCGAGGAAAGCGCCGGCGCCTCGCAAAGAGGCAGCGCCCTTACCCAGGCCGGGCTGGAGCACGTGGCCGCGACCCTGACCGCCATCGAACGACTGGCCAGCCAGGTCGATCAGAGCAGCGGTCAGATCCAGACGCTGTCGGGTCGCGCCCAGGCCATCAGCAACGTCGTCGACGTCATCCGCGCCATTGCCGAGCAGACCAATCTGCTGGCGCTCAACGCCGCCATCGAGGCCGCCCGCGCCGGTGATCAGGGCCGCGGCTTCGCCGTGGTCGCCGATGAAGTCCGCGCCCTCGCCCATCGCACCCAGCAGTCGACGCGGGAGATCGAAGCCATGATCGGCACCATCCAGCACGATTCGACGGACGCGGTGAAGGCCATGCAGCAGAGCAGCCAGACCGCCGAGCTATCCCTCGCCGTCGCTCGGGAGGCCAACGGTGCCCTGCGGGCCATCGCCGGCGCCATGGGCGGCATCGACGAGCGCACGGCGCTGATCGCCACGGCCGCCGAAGAACAGGCCCTGGTGGCCAAGGACATCGACCGTGGCCTGATCAGCATCAAGGACCTGTCCGACCAGACCGCGGCAGGTGCCAGCCAGACCTCCAGCGCCAGCACCGAGGTGTCGCGCCTGGCGGCCGGTCTCCGGCAGCTGGTGGCGGAATTCGTGATCTGAACGGAGCCGCCGGCTGGCGCTGGCCGCCAGAGCGGCGCCAGCCCGCGAACGATCAACCGGCCTTTTCTTCAGGCACAAAAAAAGCTGCCCTGGGGCAGCTTCTCTTGCGTCGTTCGGGCAGTTCAGAGGACCCGGAACAACGTGTATGGCGCGGCGGACGGGACTCGAACCCGCGACCCCCGGCGTGACAGGCCGGTATTCTAACCG
>NZ_WHOV01000088.1:0-38669 GCF_009765395.1 Pseudomonas sp. BAV 4579
CAGTCTGGTAGCTCGTCGGGCTCATAACCCGAAGGTCGTTGGTTCAAATCCAGCCCCCGCAACCAGTTATTTAAAGCCCCTTTTTAGGGGCTTTTTGTTGGCTGGACAGTTCGGGTCGCGCTTTCTTGCGCAGACCTCTTAGGGATGGGCGTAATGCCCATTTTTTATTCTTAAAAAACGCGAGGCAACCAGGTGTCGAGCAAGCTAGAACAGTTGCAGGCCTTGCTGGCCCCCGTCGTCGAGGCGCTTGGCTATGTCTGCTGGGGTGTCGAGTACATCTCCCAAGGGCGGCATTCGCTACTGCGTGTCTACATCGATCATCCCAACGGCATTCTCGTCGAAGATTGCGAGGCTGTCAGTCGCCAGGTAAGTGGCGTACTCGATGTGGAAGATCCGATCACCAATGAATACACCCTCGAGGTGTCTTCCCCCGGTATGGATAGACCGCTGTTCACCCTGGAGCAATTCGCTGCCCACGTCGGTGAACAGGTCAAGGTCAAACTTCGGTCGCCCTTCGAGGGGCGACGTAATTTCCAGGGTTTGCTGCGCGGTGTGGAAGACCAGGACGTCGTGGTGCAGGTGGACGAGCATGAGTATCTGCTGCCCATCGAGATGATCGACAAGGCCAACGTCGTTCCCCGTTTCGAGTGATTTGAGCGCGAGACCGCGGATCCCAAGGATTGCGAATACGAGGCGTAAGATGAGCAAAGAAGTTCTGCTGGTAGTGGAATCTGTTTCGAACGAGAAGGGTGTTCCACCCGGCGTCATCTTCGAGGCACTGGAGTTGGCTCTCGCCACGGCTACCAAGAAACGCTACGAAGAAGATGTGGATCTGCGGGTGTCGATCAACAGACACAGCGGCAGCTACGAAACCTTCCGCCGCTGGACCGTGGTGGAAGACCAAGACTATCAGTTGCCCGATTCGCATCTGACGGTGGAAGACGCCCAGGAAGAGCATCCCGGCGCCAAGGCCGGTGAAGTGATCGAAGAGAAGATCGAGTCCATCGAGTTCGGTCGGATTGCCGCCCAGACCGCCAAGCAGGTGATCGTGCAGAAGGTGCGCGAGGCCGAGCGGGCTCAGGTGGTGGACGCCTATCGCGAGAAGGTCGGCGAGATCATCTCGGGTACCGTCAAGAAGGTCACCCGTGACAGCGTGATCGTTGACCTGGGCAACAATGCCGAGGCGCTGCTGCCGCGCGAGCACATCATTCCCCGCGAGACCTTCCGCATGGGCGTGCGTCTGCGTGCCCTGCTCAAGGAAATCCGTACGGAAAACCGCGGTCCGCAGCTGATGCTGTCGCGTACCGATCCGCAGATGCTGATCGAGCTGTTCCGCATCGAAGTACCGGAAATTTCCGAGCAGCTGATCGATGTCATGGCGGCTGCCCGGGATCCGGGTTCGCGGGCCAAGATCGCCGTCCGTTCCAAGGACAAGCGCATCGATCCCCAGGGTGCCTGCATCGGCATGCGCGGTTCGCGTGTCCAGGCGGTATCCGGTGAACTGGGTGGCGAGCGGGTCGACATCGTCCTCTGGGACGACAACCCTGCGCAGTTCGTCATCAACGCCATGGCCCCGGCCGAAGTCGCTTCGATCATCGTCGACGAAGACAGCCGTACCATGGATATCGCCGTCGCCGAGGACAACCTGGCCCAGGCCATCGGTCGTGGCGGTCAGAACGTGCGCCTGGCCAGTCAGCTGACCGGCTGGACGCTCAACGTGATGACCGAGGCGGACATCAACGCCAAGCAGCAGGCGGAGACCGGCGACATCATCCAGCGCTTCATCGACGAGCTGGATGTCGACGAGGAGCTGGCGCAGGTACTGGTGGAAGAAGGCTTCACCTCCCTCGAGGAAGTGGCCTACGTGCCCATGGAAGAGATGCTCAACATCGATGGCTTCGACGAAGACATCGTCAACGAGCTGCGTACCCGGGCCAAGGATCGCCTGCTGACCCGGGCCATCGCGACCGAAGAACAGAAGAGCCCCAGCGAAGATCTGCTGACCCTCGACGGCATGGATCCCCAGCTCGCCAGCGCGCTGGCCCAGCGTGGCGTGGTCAATCGCGAAGAGCTCGCCGAGCAGTCGATCGACGACCTGCTCGACATCAACGGCATGACCGAAGAGCGTGCCGGCAAGCTGATCATGGCTGCCCGTGCCCATTGGTTCGAGTAAGCGGCGCAGTCTGAGGAGAGAAGTGCATGACGCAAGTCACGGTGAAAGAACTGGCCCAAACGGTCAATACGCCGGTGGAACGTCTGCTACAGCAGATGCGCGAGGCAGGTCTGACGCACAGCAGTGCTGAGCAGTTGGTGAGCGATGCGGAAAAGCAGGCCCTGTTGACGCACCTGAAGGGGACGGCGCAGCTCGACGAGCCAAGCAAGATCACCCTGCAGCGCAAGACCCAGACCACGCTGAAGGTGGCCGGCAGCAAGACAGTCAGCGTCGAAGTGCGCAAGAAGAAGACCTTCGTCAAGCGCAGCACCGCTGAACTCGAGGCCGAACAGCGCCGCGAGCAGGAAGCCCAGCGTGCCGCCGAAGAGGCCGCTGTCCAGGCACGTGCCGAGGAAGAAGCCCAGCGCGCTGCCGAGGCCGCTGCCCAGCAGCAGGCCGAAGCCGCGGCTCAGGCCACGCAGCAGGCGGTCCCCGCCGAGGCTGCAGCCCCTGCCGCGCCGGAAGCCCCGGCCGTGGTGGCCGAGCAGCAAACCGCTGCCGCGCCTGCCGCCGAGGTCAAGAAAGCCGACCCGGCTGGTGAGCGCAAGCGCGAAGAACCGCGTCGTCCCGTGCATCCTGCCCCGAGCAGCAAGCGCGAGGAAGACGAGCGTCGTGAGCGCAAGAATGCCCAGCATCGCCCGTCGATCAAGGACAAGGTCGCAGCTCCCCGTACCGTCCGCAGTGGCGACGACGAGGAAGAGGGCTTTGGCCGGCGTGGCGGTCGCGGTGGCAAATCGCGACTCAAGAAGCGAAACCAACACGGGTTCCAGAGCCCGACAGGACCTGTAGTGCGCGAAGTCAATCTAGGTGAGACCATCACCGTCTCTGAGCTTGCTCAGCAGATGTCGGTGAAGGCCGCCGAAGTCATCAAGTTCATGTTCAAGATGGGGTCTCCCGCCACCATCAACCAGGTGCTCGACCGTGAGACGGCGCAGCTGGTGGCCGAAGAGCTGGGCCACAAGGTTAAGCTGGTCAACGAGAACGCCCTGGAAGACCAGCTGGCCGAATCCCTCAAGTTCGAGGGTGGCAAGGCCCTGCACCGCGCGCCGGTGGTGACCGTCATGGGTCACGTCGACCACGGCAAGACCTCGCTGCTGGACTACATCCGTCGCGCCAAGGTCGCGTCGGGCGAAGCCGGTGGCATCACCCAGCACATCGGTGCCTACCACGTGGAAACCGAGCGTGGCATGGTGACCTTCCTGGATACCCCTGGCCACGCCGCGTTCACCGCGATGCGTGCCCGTGGTGCCAAGGCCACCGATATCGTCATCCTGGTCGTCGCGGCCGATGACGGTGTCATGCCGCAGACCGAGGAAGCCATCCAGCACGCCAAGGCGGCGGGTGTCCCCATCGTCGTGGCGGTCAACAAGATCGACAAGCCCGATGCCGATCCGGATCGCGTCAAGCACGATCTGGCCGGTCGTCAGGTCATCCCGGAAGAGTGGGGCGGCGATACCCAGTTCGTGCACGTCTCGGCCAAGGCCGGTACCGGCGTGGACGAGCTGCTCGAAGCCATCCTGCTGCAGGCCGAAGTCCTGGAGCTGACCGCTACGCCGGAAGCACCCGGTCGCGGTGTGGTCATCGAATCGCGCCTGGACAAGGGTCGTGGTCCAGTCGCTACCGTGCTGGTCCAGAACGGTACCCTGCGCCAGGGCGACATGGCGCTGGTCGGCGTCAACTTCGGTCGCATCCGTGCCATGCTCGACGAGAACGGCAAGCCGATCAAGGAAGCCGGCCCGTCCATCCCGGTCGAGATTCTCGGCCTGGACGGCACCCCGGATGCCGGTGACGAACTCACCGTGCTGACCGACGAGAAGAAGGCGCGCGAAGTGGCGCTGTTCCGTCAGGGCAAGTTCCGCGAGATCAAGCTGGCCCGCGCTCACGCCGGCAAGCTCGAGAACATCTTCGAGAACATGGGCCAGGACGAGAAGAAGACCCTCAACATCGTGCTCAAGTCCGATGTGCGCGGCTCCCTCGAGGCGCTGCAGGGTTCGCTGTCCGGTCTGGGCAACGACGAAGTCCAGGTACGTGTGGTCGGCGGTGGCGTCGGTGGTATCACCGAAAGCGATGCCAACCTGGCGCTGGCGTCCAATGCCGTGCTGTTCGGCTTCAACGTCCGGGCCGATGCCGGGGCGCGGAAGATCGTCGAGCAGGAAGGCCTCGACATGCGCTACTACAACGTCATCTACGACATCATCGAAGATGTGAAGAAGGCGCTGACCGGCATGCTGGGCAGTGACGTCCGGGAGAACATCCTGGGTATCGCCGAGGTACGTGACGTCTTCCGTTCGCCCAAGTTCGGCGCCGTCGCCGGCTGCATGGTCACCGAGGGCATGGTGCACCGCAACCGTCCGATCCGCGTCCTGCGCGAAGACGTGGTCATCTTCGAAGGCGAGCTGGAATCCCTGCGTCGCTTCAAGGATGACGTGGCCGAAGTGCGTGCCGGCATGGAATGCGGTATCGGCGTGAAGAGCTACAACGACGTCCGCGTCGGCGACAAGATCGAAGTGTTCGAGAAGGTTCAGGTCGCCCGTTCGCTGTAACGACGACTCTGCACCAGGACGGCAGGTCGCGGACCTGGCAGAACCCTGCCAGGTCCGGACTTGCCGTTCGCGTTTCCAAGGTTCATGGCTGGCAGGCCTGACGTCTGCGGCCTTTTGTACGAGAGTTTCGACATGGCCAAAGAATTCAGCCGTACCCAGCGTATCGGTGATCAGATACAGCGCGAACTGGCGCTGTTGATCCATCGCGAAATCAAAGATCCACGGCTGGGTATGGTGACCATCACCGGCGTGGACGTGGCCCGGGATCTGTCCCATGCCAAGGTGCACATCACTGTGCTGGGCAAGGACGATGACCCCGAGGCGATCAAGCAGAATATCGCCATCCTCAAGGATGCCTCCGGCTTCCTGCGGCAGCAGTTGGGGCGGGCGATGAAGCTGCGGACCGTTCCGCAACTGGGTTTCCAGTATGACGAGAGCATCCGTCGCGGCGCCCAGCTGTCGGCGCTGATCGAGCGGGCGGTCGCCGAAGATCGTCGGCAGGACGGGGAGGAGTAGGGTGGCCCAGGTCAAGCGTATTCGTCGGCAGGTGCATGGCGTGCTGGTGCTGGACAAGCCGCGCGGCTTTTCCTCCAATGCCGCCCTGCAAAAGGTCCGCTGGCTGCTCAATGCCGAGAAGGCCGGGCACACCGGTAGCCTGGATCCCCTGGCCACCGGCGTACTGCCGCTGTGCTTTGGCGAGGCGACCAAGTTTTCCCAGTACCTGCTGGATGCCGACAAGGGCTACAGCACCGTGGCGCAACTTGGCGTCACCACCACCACCGGCGATGCCGAGGGTGAGGTGCTGGAGCGACGGGCGGTCGCGGTCGACGAAGCGGCCATCCAGGCGGCGCTACCGGCCTTCCGGGGCCAGATAGAGCAGATTCCGCCGATGTATTCGGCGCTGAAGCGCGATGGTCAGCCGCTCTACAAGCTGGCGCGTGCGGGCGAAGTAGTGGAGCGCGAGCCGCGTTCTGTTACTATTGCCCGGCTGGAACTGCTGGCGTTGCAGGAAGATCGCGCGACGCTGGAAGTGGCCTGCAGCAAGGGTACCTATGTGCGCACCCTGGTCGAAGACCTCGGCGCCCTGCTCGGCTGCGGTGCCCATGTGGCCGAGTTGCGTCGTACGCAGGCCGGCCCCTTCGGTCTGGCGCAGGCCATCAGCCTGGAAGAGCTGGAGGCGGTGCACGCCGAAGGCGGTTCCGCAGCGCTGGATCGCTTCCTGCTGCCGGTCGACAGTGGCCTGGAGCACTGGCCGCTGGTGCAGTTGACTCAGCACAGCGCCTACTACTGGTTGCACGGTCAGCCCGTCCGGGCGGCCAATGCACCGAAATTCGGCTTGATGCGGGTGCAGGACGACCAAGGTCGTTTCATCGGCATCGGCGAGATTGATGACGAGGGGCAGGTTGCCCCCCGTAGACTGATTCGGTCCTAGACCGATACCGAGGGTGGCTGTTAGCAGGCACGGTCACACCTCTTTCCTAAGCACGGGACCTATCCCGGCCTGTTCCTCAGAGGAGCCCTATCATGGCACTGAGCGTTGAAGACAAAGCCCAGATCGTAAACGAGTTCAAGCGCGCCGAAGGCGACACCGGTTCGCCGGAAGTGCAGGTTGCCCTGCTGTCCGCCAACATCGACAAGCTGCAAGGTCACTTCAAGATCAACGGCAAGGATCACCACAGCCGTCGTGGTCTGATCCGCATGGTCAACCAGCGTCGTAAGCTGCTGGACTACCTGAAGTCCAAAGATACCTCTCGTTACAGCGCACTGATCGCTCGCCTGGGCCTGCGTCGTTAATACGATGCAGACCTGCTGCAAGCAGTCTGAAGCTGGAGGTCGGCTCGCGCCGGCCTCCGGCTTTTTTGCTTGAAAGGCCGGCAGAATCGGCCTGCGTCACCCCGGAGATCAGCGAGGGTCCGAATCCCTCTGGTCGCCCCTGTTTCCCCCAAGGCAATAAAGAGAAGGAAAGACTGTGAATCCAGTAATCAAGCAATTCAAGTTCGGTGAGCAGAACTTCACCCTGGAAACCGGCCGCATCGCGCGCCAGGCGACCGGTGCCGTGCTGGTGTCCACCGATGACGTCAGCGTGCTGGTCACCGTGGTCGGTGCCAAGCAACCCGCCGTCGGCAAGGACTTCTTCCCGCTGTCCGTGCACTACCAGGAGAAGACCTACGCCGCTGGCCGTATCCCCGGTGGTTACTTCAAGCGTGAAGGCCGTCCTTCCGAGAAGGAAACCCTGACCTCGCGCCTGATCGATCGTCCGATCCGTCCGCTGTTCCCCGAAGGCTTCCTTAACGAAGTCCAGGTGGTCTGCACCGTGGTCAGCACCAACAAGAAGTCCGATCCGGACATCGCCGCCATGATCGGCACCTCCGCCGCCCTGGCCATTTCCGGTATCCCCTTCGCCGGTCCGATCGCCGCCGCCCGCGTGGGCTACCACAGCGAACTGGGCTACCTGCTGAACCCCAGCTACGAGCAGCTGCAGAGCTCCAGCCTGGACATGGTCGTGGCCGGTACCCGTGACGCCGTGCTGATGGTGGAATCCGAAGCCGACGAGCTGACCGAAGACCAGATGCTGGGCGGCGTGCTGTTCGCCCACGAAGAATTCCAGGTGGCCATCGAGGCCATCAGCCAGTTCGCTGCCGAAGCCGGCAAGCCGACCTGGAACTGGCAGGCGCCGGCCGAGAACACCGCCCTGATCGAAGCCGTCAAGGCCGAAGTCGGTGAAGCCGTGTCCCGTGCCTACACCATCACTATCAAGCAGGATCGCTATGCGGCCCTGGGTGCCCTGCGTGACCAGGCCATCGCCAAGCTGGCCGGTGAGAACGGTCAGTACAGCGAAGCCGAGGTCAAGGAGACCTTCGGTCTGCTGGAATACCGCACCGTGCGCCAGAACATCGTCGACGGCAAGCCGCGTATCGACGGTCGCGACACCCGCACCGTTCGCCCGCTGCAGATCGAAGTCGGTCCGCTGAAGAAGACCCACGGTTCGGCCCTGTTCACCCGTGGCGAAACCCAGGCCCTGGTCACTGCGACCCTGGGTACCGCCCGTGATTCGCAGCTGCTGGACACCCTGGAAGGCGAGCGCCGTGACAGCTTCATGCTGCACTACAACTTCCCGCCCTTCTCGGTCGGCGAGTGCGGCCGCATGGGCAGCCCGGGCCGTCGCGAGATCGGTCACGGCCGTCTGGCCCGTCGTGGCATCCAGGCCATGCTGCCGACCCAGGATGCCTTCCCCTACAGCATCCGCGTGGTCTCCGAGATCACCGAGTCCAACGGCTCCAGCTCCATGGCCTCGGTCTGCGGTGCCTCTCTGGCGCTGATGGACGCCGGTGTGCCGGTCAAGGCCCCGGTTGCCGGTATCGCCATGGGTCTGGTCAAGGAAGGCGAGAAGTTCGCCGTCCTGACCGACATCCTGGGTGACGAAGATCACCTGGGCGACATGGACTTCAAGGTGGCCGGTACTGCCAAGGGCGTCACCGCCCTGCAGATGGACATCAAGATCAACGGCATCACCGAAGAGATCATGGAAATCGCTCTGGAGCAGGCGCTGGAAGCGCGTCTGAACATCCTCGGCCAGATGAACCAGGTGATCTCCGAGTCGCGTGCCGAGCTGTCCGAAAACGCCCCGACCATGCTGGCGATGAAGATCGACCAGGACAAGATCCGCGACGTGATCGGCAAGGGTGGCGCCACCATCCGTGGTATCTGCGAAGAGACCAAGGCGTCGATCGACATCGAAGACGACGGCACCATCAAGATCTACGGCGAGACTCGCGAAGCCGCTGAAGCGGCCAAGCAGCGCGTCCTGGGCATCACTGCCGAGGCCGAGATCGGCAAGATCTACGTCGGCAAGGTGGAGCGCATCGTCGACTTCGGCGCCTTCGTCAGCATCCTGCCCGGCAAGGACGGCCTGGTGCACATCTCGCAGCTGAGCGATCAGCGTATCGAGAAGGTCACCGACGTGCTGAAAGAAGGTCAGGAAGTGAAGGTGCTGGTGCTGGACGTGGACAACCGCGGTCGCATCAAGCTGTCGATCAAGGACGTGGCGGCGGCGGAAGCCTCCGGCGTCTAAGACGACCCTGAATAAAAAACCCGGCCTCGGCCGGGTTTTTCGTTTCTGGTGCGGGATGAGGTTCGCGGTGGATATCCTCATCGCGGCCGTGGCGGTCCGCCGATGCGGCCGCTCCTACAGAGAGTGATGTTTTGTAGGAGCGGCCCATGGCCGCGATCAGCAAACGGCAAGCGGTCGCACCTGCGAACCGCCATGGTCACGATTGGCCAGGGCATCAAGCCTTCTCGCGAATCCATTCGATAAAGCTGCGCACCTTGGGCACCTCGGCCATCTGTTCCGGATAGGCCAGCCAGTAGGCATGGGGGCTGGCCAGGCGATGGGGCCAGGCGAGCACCAGGCGACCGGAAGCCAGTTCTTCGGCGACCAGGAATTCCGGGAGCAGGGCCACCCCGCAGCCTTCCTGGGCGGCGCGGGCGCAGAGGGTGAAGGTGTCGAAGCGCGGGCCGTGATGGCTATGCACCTCGTCGCGCCCGAGGCTGGCGTACCAGTCGTGCCAGGATTCCGGGCGGGTGGTGTTCTGCAGCAGGACGAAGTCCACCAGCTGCTCCGGTCCGGCGATACCCTCGGCGGGCAGCAGGTCAGGCGCGCAGACCGCGACCATGTGCTCATGCAGCAGCAATTCGCACTCGGCGCCCGGCCAGCTGCCGTGGCCGTAGAACAGCGCCACGTCATGCCGGGGGTCGCGGAAGTCCACCGGTTCCAGCGCGCTGGAGACATCCAGGTGGATGTTGGGAAAGCGCAGGCGCCAGCCCTTGAGGCGCGGCACCAGCCAGCGCTCGCCAAAGGTCGGCGGGGTGGCCACGCGCAGCACCTCGGTCTCGCCGCCATAGGACCTCAGATAGCGCGCCGACATCTCCAGCTGGTTGAGGATCTTGTCCACCTCGGCCAGGTAGAGGGCGCCCGCCGGCGTGAGCTGCAGGCGGCGACGGACCCGGCGAAACAGACTGTGCTGCAGCAGGTCCTCGAGCTGGGCGACCTGTTTGCTGACGGCGCTCTGGGTCAGCGCCAGTTCGTCGGCCGCGCGGGTAAAGCTCAGATGACGCGCGACCGCCTCGAAGCACTGCATGGCGGTGATGGACGGCAGGTGGCGGCGTTGCATGAGCGGACTCGCGGCATGAAAAAAGGGAATGATATGCCGAGCAAAGGTCGGTTGTCCGGCGCCGCTGGGCTGACCATACTCAGGGACGATTCCCTTTCCGCGGAGACCTCAGCATGAGCAAGGCCCTGTTGGAACGCCTCGGCGTTTCTGCCCAGCACTACACCCAAGGCGAGCACCGGGTGCATTCCCCCATCGATGGCAGCCAACTGGGCAGCGTCGCCCTGGAAAGCGCCGCCGAAGTGGAGCAGAAGATCTCCCGTGCCGAGCGCGCCTTCCAGGCCTGGCGCGCGGTGCCGGCGCCGCGCCGGGGCGAACTGGTGCGGCTGCTGGGTGAAGAACTGCGCGCGCACAAGGCCGATCTCGGCGAACTGGTGTCCTGGGAAGCCGGCAAGATCACCCAGGAAGGCCTGGGCGAAGTCCAGGAGATGATCGACATCTGCGACTTCGCCGTTGGCCTGTCGCGCCAGCTCTATGGTCTGACCATCGCCTCCGAGCGCCCCGGTCACCACATGCGTGAATCCTGGCAGCCGCTGGGCGTGGTGGGCATCATCAGTGCCTTCAACTTCCCGGTGGCGGTCTGGTCGTGGAACGCCGCCCTGGCGCTGGTCTGCGGCAATCCGGTGATCTGGAAGCCTTCGGAAAAGACCCCGCTGACCGCCCTGGCCTGCCAGGCGCTGTTCGAGAAGGCCCTGGCGCGCTTTGGCGATGCCCCGGCCGATCTGAGTCAGGTCATCGTCGGCGATCGCGCCGCCGGTGAAGCCCTGGTGGACGATCCGCGGGTGGCACTGGTGAGCGCCACGGGTAGCACCCGCATGGGTCGTGAGGTAGGACCGCGGGTTGCGGCGCGCTTCGGCCGCAGCATCCTCGAACTGGGTGGCAACAATGCCATGATCCTCGCGCCGAGCGCCGATCTGGACATGGCGGTACGCGCCATCCTGTTCAGCGCCGTCGGCACCGCCGGGCAGCGCTGCACCACCCTGCGCCGGCTGATCGCCCACCGTTCGGTGAAGGACGAGATCGTCGCCCGGCTGAAGACCGCCTATGCCAAAGTCCGCATCGGCCATCCGCTGGAAGGCAACCTGATCGGTCCGCTGATCGATGCGGCCAGTTTCCAGGCCATGCAGGGTGCACTGGAACAGGCGCGTGGCGAGGGCGGCGTGGTCTACGGCGGCGAGCGTCAGCTGGCTGAGCAGTATCCCGAGGCCTATTACGTGGCGCCGGCCATCGTCGAGATGCCCGAGCAGAGCGAGGCGGTGCGCCACGAGACCTTCGCGCCCATCCTCTATGTGCTGACCTATGACGATTTCGACGAGGCGGTGGCGTTGAACAACGCCGTGCCCCAGGGCCTGTCGTCCTGCATCTTCACCACCGACGTGCGCGAGGCCGAGGCCTTCATGTCGGCGACCGGCAGCGACTGCGGCATCGCCAACGTCAACATCGGACCGAGCGGTGCCGAGATCGGTGGCGCCTTCGGTGGCGAGAAGGAAACCGGTGGTGGTCGCGAATCCGGCTCCGATGCCTGGAAGGCCTACATGCGCCGCCAGACCAACACCGTCAACTATTCCCGCGAACTGCCGCTGGCCCAGGGCATCGTCTTCGACTGAATTGGGTCCGCCAGGAGCGCAGAGAATGCAGTTGCGTGAAGAGTGCCTGTGGGAGCGGCTGTATCCGGCGGTGCCGGGGGCGTCGTTGCAGGGCGAGCGTGACACCGAGGTCTGCGTTATCGGCGGTGGCTACACCGGCCTGTCCACCGGCCTGCACCTGGCGCAGGCCGGGCGGCGGGTGGTGGTGCTGGAGGCCCATGGCGTCGGCCATGGCGGCTCTGGCCGCAATGTCGGGCTGGTCAATGCTGGCATGTGGATCCCGCCGGACGAAGCCGTGGCGACCCTGGGGCCGGAAGTCGGAGAGCGCCTGCTGGGGGTGATGGGCGATGCGCCGAGTCAGGTATTCGGTCTCATCGAGCGTTATGGCATCGATTGCCAGCCGCGCCGCGCCGGCACCCTGCACATGGCGCACAGTGCCAAGGGCCTGGCCGATCTGGGGCAGCGTGCCGAGCAATGGCAGCGGCGCGGTGCCCGGGTCGAGCTGCTGGAAGGGGAGGCCTGTTACAGCGCCTGCGGCACGCGCGACATCAGCGGCGCGCTGCTTGATCATCGTGCCGGCACCCTGGTGCCCATGGGTTATGCCCTGGGCCTGGCCAGGGCGCTACGTCAGGAAGGCGGCGAGCTGTTCGAGCGGAGTGCGGTGCAACGGCTGCAGCGGGTCGGTGAGCGCTGGCAGGTGGAAACCCCACAGGGGCGAGTCACCGCCGACCAGGTGGTGATCGCTTCCAATGCCTACACCGAAGGCGAGTGGACCACCCTGCGCAGGCAATTCTTCCCAGGCTACTACTATCAGGTGGCCTCGCGGCCGCTCGGTCCGGAAGCGGATTTCATCCTGCCCCAGGGCCGTGGTTCCTGGGATACCCGGACGGTGCTCAGCAGCATTCGCCGCGATGCCGATGGCCGTCTGCTGCTGGGCAGTCTCGGCAACATGGCGGGGCGGCCGGCCGGCTTCATCCGCGCCTGGGCCGATCGCATCCAGAGGCACTATTTCCCGGCGCTCGGGAAGGTCGAGTGGGAGTGCAGCTGGACCGGTCGTATCGGCTTCACGCCCGATCATCTGATGCGACTGTTCGAGCCGGCGCCGGGGTTGCTGGCGGTGTCCGGCTACAACGGTCGCGGGGTGACCACGGGCACAGTGGTGGGGCAGGCCTTTGCCCGCTATCTGTGCAGCGGCGATCGCCACGACCTGCCGCTGCCCCTGGCGTCGCTGGAGACCAATCCGGTCGGCCAGTGGCGCAGTCTGATGTACGAAGCCGGCTTCACCCTCTATCACGCGGGGCAGTGCCTGCGCGTGGTGCTCTAGCGACCCCGCCATACCCGCTGTCACCGGCCCTCGGGCCGGGCGATAACGCCTCGAAGCGGCCGATTTGCGCATCTCGACCTGTACAAGTCGGCCGCTTTTTCCTGGCTGTTCATAACCGCCAGCAGGCCGCGAGCACGGTGGATCCCCCAGAGGGCAGTGGCCGCAGGGTCATGGTTACTTTGGTGGCACACTGTGGGGACGGTGTTACGTTTTGGTGCGAAACAGGTGCAACCGGGTTGCTATCTGGTAACAAACCGCCGCCTTTTGCCTCCTCCGCTGCTACCGCTTTGCAGAATTATCCAGACTAATGAGCCAGTTAAGACAAAAGTCTAAGGCGCAGTCGAGTCCACTGGCAGCGGCCCTCGCCGCCCGCAAGCGAAGGTTTTGGCTCATCGCGGTGGCGGCAAATGGCCTTTGCGCCCGGTACACAGCTGGGTGATGGCACAGGCTTTGCTCCGGCGAACAGGCCAACCACCCTCTGGAGCACACCTCCCATGTCGAAGATTTACAGAAAAGGCATTCTGGCTCTCGCTATCGGTTCTGCGTTCACTCTCTCCACCCTGGCGCATGCCGACATCGTGATCGGTGTCGCCGGTCCCTTCACCGGGGCCAGTGCCGCCTACGGCGAGCAGTTCTGGAAGGGGGCTACCCAGGCCGCGACGGACATCAACGCCGCCGGTGGCATCAATGGCGAGAAGATCAAGCTGGTGCAGGGTGACGACGCCTGCGAGCCCAAGCAGGCCGTGGCCGTGGCCAACCGCCTGGTGGATTCGGAGAAGGTCAAGGCCGTGATCGGCCACTTCTGCTCCTCCAACACCATGCCCGCCTCGGAGATCTACGACGAAGCCGGCATCATCTCCATCACCCCGGCGTCCACCAACCCCAAGATCACCGAGCGTGGCCTGACCGGCGTGTTCCGCATGTGCGGTCGTGACGACCAGCAGGGCATCGTGGCCGGCGACTACATCGTCGATACCCTCAAGGCCAAGAAGGTCGCCATCATCCACGACAAGGACACCTACGGTCAGGGCCTGGCCGACGCCACCAAGGCGCAGCTCAACAAGCGCGGCGTGAAAGAAGTGCTCTACGAGGGTCTGACCCGTGGCGAGAAGGACTTCAACTCCCTGGTCACCAAGATCCGTGCCTCCGGCGCCGACGTGGTCTACTTCGGCGGCCTGCACCCCGAAGCCGGTCCGCTGGTGCGCCAGATGCGCGAGCAGGGCGTGACCGCCAAGTTCGTCTCCGGCGATGGCATCGTCTCCGCCGACCTGGTCACCACCGCCGGTGGCGCCCAGTACACCAAGGGCGTGCTGATGACCTTCGGCGCCGACCCGCTGCAGAACCCCGCCGGCAAGACCGTGGTGGAAACCCTGCGCAAGTCCGGCTACGAGCCCGAGGGCTACACCCTCTACTCCTATGCCTCGCTGCAGGCCGTGGCCGCCGCCTTCAACGGCATCAAGGGCACCGACGGCGCCAAGGCCGCCGAGTGGCTGAAGTCCCACAGCGTCAACACCGTGCTGGGTGAGAAGAGCTGGGACAGCAAGGGCGACCTCAAGGTCTCCGACTACGTGATGTACGAATGGGACGACAAGGGCAAGTACCACCAGTTGCCCTGATCCTCGCGTGAATCCGCCAGCCGCCACCTCGTCTCCGCCCCAGGACGAGGCGGCGGCCGGCGGCCCTCGTCATCCATCCAGCGCGAGACTGCAAACGTGGACGGTATCTTCCTGCAACAACTGGTCAACGGCCTGACCCTGGGCTCGGTCTACGGACTCATCGCCATCGGCTACACCATGGTCTATGGCATCATCGGCATGATCAACTTCGCCCACGGCGACGTGTACATGGTGTCGGCCTATCTCGCCGCCATCGGCATCGCCCTGCTGAGCGTGTTCGGCCTGCATTCCTTCCCGGTGCTGATCCTCGGCACCCTGATCTTCACCGTGGTGGTCACCTCCGTGTACGGCTGGGCCATCGAGCGCATCGCCTACAAGCCGCTGCGCAACTCCACGCGCCTGGCCCCGCTTATCTCGGCCATCGGCATGTCGCTGATCCTGCAGAACTACGTACAGCTCGCCCAGGGCGCGCGCCAGCAGGGCGTACCGACGCTGCTCGATGGCGCCCTGCGGCTGCACATCGGCGAAGGCTTCGTGATCATCACCTACACCAAGATCTTCATCATCCTGGCCTCCATCATCGGCATGGGCCTGCTCACCTACGTGATCCAGAAGACCACCCTCGGTCGCATGTGCCGGGCCACCCAGCAGGATCGCAAGATGGCGCAGATCCTCGGCATCAACACCGACCGGGTGATCTCCTACGTCTTCATCATCGGCGCGGCCATGGCGGCGCTGGCCGGGGTGCTGATCACCCTCAACTACGGCACCTTCGACTTCTATGCCGGCTTCATCATCGGCATCAAGGCCTTTACCGCGGCGGTGCTCGGCGGTATCGGTTCGCTGCCCGGCGCCATGCTCGGCGGGATCATCCTCGGCATCTCCGAAGCCCAGTTCGCCAGCCTGGTGAACTCGGACTACAAGGACGTCTTCAGCTTTTCGCTGCTGGTGGCGATCCTGATCTTTAGGCCCCAGGGGCTGCTTGGCAAACCCCAGGTCACGAAGGTGTGAATCCATGAGTCAGACGTCTTCCTCCTTCGATCTCAAGGTCGTGCTGCGCGACACCTTCATGGTCGGCCTGGTCTCGCTGATCCTGTTCGGCCCCATCGTCGGCATCGTGCTCGACGGCTATGGCTACAACGTCCAGCCCGGCCGCGTCGGCATCATGGTCGCCGTGGTCATGGCCGGGCGCTTCCTGCTCAGCCTGTTCGGCCAGACCGCCAAGGGCCGCGACTGGATCGAGTCCTTCAAGCGCAACGACGGTGGCGTCCACGTGCTGCCGCCGGGACACAAGTCCAACCTCAGATTCATCCTGCCCATCATCATCCTGGTGGCCATCGCCTTTCCCTTCCTGGCCACCAAGTACTGGCTGACGGTGATCATCCTCTGCCTGATCTACGTGCTGCTGGGCCTGGGCCTGAACATCGTGGTGGGCCTGGCCGGTCTGCTCGACCTCGGCTACGTCGGCTTCTATGCCATCGGCGCCTACGGCCTGGCGCTGGGTTACCAGTACCTCGGCCTGGGCTTCTGGACCATGCTGCCGCTCGCCGCGGTGCTGGCCGCGGTAGCGGGGGCGATACTGGGCTTCCCGGTGTTGCGCATGCACGGGGACTACCTGGCCATCGTCACCCTCGGCTTCGGCGAGATCATCCGCCTGGTGCTCAACAACTGGCTGGAAGTGACCAAGGGCCCCAACGGCATCGCCGCGCCTTCGCCGACCTTCTTCGGCATCGAATTCGGCCGCCGGGCGAAGGAGGGCGGGGTGCCCATCCATGAGCTGCTGGGCATCAGCTACAACCCCAACGCGACGATGATCTTCATCTACACCGTGCTGTTCCTGGCGGTGCTGCTGGTGCTCTACATCAAGCACCGCCTGACCCGCATGCCGGTCGGTCGCGCCTGGGAAGCCTTGCGTGAAGACGAGATCGCCTGCCGCGCCATGGGCCTCAACCATGTGCTGGTCAAGCTCTCGGCCTTCATGATCGGTGCTTCCACCGCCGGCCTGGCCGGGGTGTTCTTCGCCACCTACCAGGGCTTCATCAACCCGGCCTCGTTCAACTTCTTCGAGTCGGTGCTAGTGCTGGCCATCGTGGTGCTGGGCGGCCTGGGCTCCACCGTCGGGGTGGTGGTCTCGGCCTTCGTCATGACCCTGCTGTTCGAACTGCTGCGTGAATTCGGCGACATCCGCATGCTGGTGTTCGGTGTGCTCATGGTGGTGATGATGATGTGGCGGCCGCGTGGCCTGATCCGTATCGCCCGCAGTGGCTTCGCGATTCGCAAGGGAGTGGCGCCGTGAGCGACAACATTCTGACCGTAAAGGGTCTGGGCATGAGATTCGGCGGCATCAAGGCCCTCTCGGACGTGAGCTTCGAGATCCAGCGCCAGTCCATCACCGCGCTGATCGGCCCCAACGGGGCCGGCAAGACCACGGTGTTCAACTGCCTGACCGGCTTCTACAAGGCCACCGATGGCGAGATCCGCCTGGACAGCGCCGACGGTCGCTCGACCCGCGTCGGCAAGATCATGGGCGAGCGCTTCCAGGCGGCCGACTTCGTCAATCCGGTGCAGTTCGGCAGTCGCCTCTGGTACAAGATGTTCGGTGGCACCCACCTGGTGAATCGCGCCGGTCTCGCCCGCACCTTCCAGAACATCCGCCTGTTCAAGGAGATGTCGGTGGTGGAGAACCTGCTGGTGGCGCAGCACATGCAGTGCAACCGCAACCTCATCACCGGCATCCTCAACACCCCCGGCTATCGCCGCGCCGAGGAAAAGGCGCTGGACACGGCCTTCTACTGGCTGGAGGTGGTGGACCTGGTGGATCACGCCAACCGCCTGGCCGGCGAACTCTCCTACGGCCAGCAGCGCCGTCTGGAAATCGCCCGCGCCATGTGCACCCGTCCGGAGATCGTCTGCCTGGACGAACCCGCCGCCGGCCTTAACCCGGCCGAGACCGAGGCCCTGGCCGGGATGATCCGCCTGTTGCGCGACCAGCACCGCATCACCGTGGTGCTGATCGAGCACGACATGGGCATGGTGATGAACATCTCCGACCACATCGTGGTGCTGGATCATGGCCAGGTCATCGCCCGTGGCCTGCCGGCCGACATCCGCAACGATCCCAAGGTCATCGCCGCCTACCTCGGCGCCGAAGAAGAGGAGGTGGCATGACCACGCCGATCCTGGAATTCCGCAACGTCGACGTCTTCTACGGGCCGATCCAGGCCCTGAAGAGCGTCTCCCTGTCCATCAACGAAGGCGAGACGGTGAGTCTGATCGGCTCCAATGGCGCCGGCAAGTCCACCCTGCTGATGTCCATCTTCAGCCAGCCCCAGGCACGCAACGGGCAGATCCTCTACCGGGGCGAGGACATCACCCGCAAGAACGCCCACTACGTGGCCTCCAACGGCATCGCCCAGTCGCCGGAGGGACGCCATGTGTTCCCCGACATGACGGTCGAGGAGAATCTGCTGATGGGGACCATCCCCATCGGCACCCGCTGGGTGGACGAGGACATGCAGCGCATGTTCGAGCTCTTCCCGCGCCTCAAGGAGCGTCGCAACCAGCGCGCCATGACCATGTCCGGCGGCGAGCAGCAGATGCTGGCCATCGCCCGGGCGCTGATGGCGCGACCCAAGCTACTGCTGCTCGACGAACCCAGCCTGGGCCTGGCGCCCATCGTGGTGAAGCAGATCTTCCAGATCCTGCGCGAGCTGGCGCAGAGCGGCATGACCATCTTCCTGGTGGAGCAGAACGCCAACCATGCCCTGCGCCTGTCCGACCGTGCCTATGTGATGGTCACCGGCGAGATCCGCATGACCGGGAGCGGTCAGGAGTTGCTGGCCAATCCCCAGGTGCGCGAAGCCTACCTGGGTGGCCACTAGCGGTGGCGGCGGTCCGCGGTCGCTGTCTGGTCGCGGGCCAGGCCCGGGGACGCCTGGCCTGGGCGCCCCTGGGCCTGAGTTTCTGGGGTGGCGTCGATCCGGCCAGCGGCCGGGTGATCGATCGCCATCATCCCCTGCACGGCCTGGAACTGGCCGGACGCATCCTGGCCATTCCCAGTGGCCGCGGCTCCTGCACCGGCAGCGCCGTGCTCTTGGAGCTGTTGCTGGCGGGCCGCGGACCGGCGGCGCTGGTGCTGGCCGAGCCGGACGAGATCCTCAGCCTGGGCGCCATCGTCGCGGAAGAACTCTTCGGTCGCTCCCTGCCGGTCGTCAGCCTGGGCGCCGAGGCCTTCGCGGTCCTCGCCGGGCTGGAGGAGATCGCGGTAAACGATGGCTGGGTCGGCGTGCCCGGAGACCTCTTCCCCGGCACCGCTACCGAGGCACCTGCCGCTTTGCAGCTCAGCGCGACCGACCGGGCCAAGCTGGCGGGCGCCGAGGGCCAGGCCGTCCAGGCGGCGATGAAGATCCTGGTGCGCATGGCGCATCTGCAGGGCGCGCGCGAATTGCTCGACATCACCCAGGCCCATATCGACGGCTGCATCTACACCGGCCCGGCCAGCCTGGCCTTCGCCCAGCGCCTGGTGGAGTGGGGCGGTCGGGTGCGGATGCCCACCAGCCTCAATGCGGTGTCGGTGGATCAGCGCCGCTGGCGCGCGCAGGGCATCGATCCGGCGTTGGGCGAACCGGCCAGCGCCCTGGCCGAGGCCTATGTGGCCCTGGGCTGCCGTCCCACCTTCACCTGCGCGCCCTATCTGCTGGACAGCGCCCCGACCCTGGGCGAGCAGGTGGTCTGGGCCGAATCCAATGCCGTGGTCTTCGCCAACAGCGTGCTGGGGGCGCGCACCCAGAAGTACGCCGACTTCCTCGACATCTGCACGGCCCTGACCGGTCGGGCGCCCCTGGCCGGCTGCCATCTGGACAGCGGTCGCCGCGCGGCCAAGGTCTTCCGGGTCAGCTTACCCGATGGGCATGACGACGCCTTCTATCCGCTGCTCGGCTACTGGATCGGCCTGCGTTCGCCCACCCGGATCCCCGCGGTGCTGGGGCTGGCACAGGCCCAGCCCAGCCGCGACGATCTCAAGGCCTTTGGCGCCGCCTTCGCCACCACCTCGGCGGCGCCGCTGTTCCATCTGGTCGGGGTAACGCCCGAGGCGCCGATCCTGGCTGCGGTCGCGGCGCCCGAACTGGAGGTCGAAGACATAGATCTGGCGGACCTGCGCCAGGCCTGGGCCGAACTGGACAGCGCCGCTGCGCGCGAGGTGCAGCTGGTGGCCCTGGGCAATCCGCATTTTTCCGCCGAGGAATGCCAGCGCCTGGCCAAGCTCTGTCGCGGCCGGCAGCGGCATCCCGCGGTGGCCCTGGTGATCACCCTCGGGCGAGACGTGCGCGCGGCGGCCGAACGGTCTGGCAGCCTGGCCGAGCTGGAAGCCTTCGGTGCCCAACTGGTCGGGGACACCTGCTGGTGCATGCTCGGCGAGCCCCTGGTGCCGCCCGCGGCCCGTACCCTGCTGACCAATTCCGGCAAGTTCGCCCATTACGGCCCGGGCCTTACCGGTCGCGAGCTGCGCTTCGCCGGCCTCGCGGCCTGTGTCGAGGCGGCCTGCACCGGACTAGCGCCGGCCGAACCGCCCGCCTGGCTCGCCCGGGCGGACTTATCCAGCTGAAGCCGGGTCCGAGTTCTGTACAGGAACTCCGTGGATCGTCCTGTGGATAAGCTTGGCATAGCCGGGTGTGAGGCCCAGCGCGCCTGGCCTGGCGGGAACTGTTCAAAAATTCGCCAGCGCGCGGAAAACCGTGCAATTCCAAGGCGTTATAACTGATCCGCTGGATTCCCGGCGATCTGAGTATTCGCCTGACCACTGGCCCTGAGCTATCGTGGGCCTCGGCCAAACTCCCTCGCAGAAGGAATCTTTCATGTCTTCGATCTTCATCACCGGCGCCACCTCCGGTTTCGGCGCCGCCACCGCTCGCCGCTTCGCCAAGGACGGCTGGTCGATCGTCATCACCGGCCGCCGCGAGGATCGCCTGCACGCCCTGGCCGAGGAATTGTCCGGGCAGGCCAAGGTGCTGCCGCTGGTACTGGACGTCCAGGATCGCGCGGCCGTGGAAGCCGCGGTCGCCGGTCTGCCGGAGGAATTCAACCAGTTGCGCGCCCTGGTCAACAATGCCGGTCTGGCGCTGGGCAACACGCCGGCGCAGAGCTGCGACCTGGACGACTGGGACACCATGGTCGATACCAACATCAAGGGCATGCTCTATTGCACCCGTCTGCTGTTGCCGCGACTGATCGCCCATGGCGCCGGCGCCGGCATCGTCAACCTGGGCTCGGTCGCGGGCGACTATCCCTATCCGGGCAGCCACGTCTATGGCGCCACCAAGGCCTTCCTCAAGCAGTTCAGCCTGAGCCTGAGATCCGACCTGCTGGGCACCGGGGTGCGGGTGACCAACATCGAGCCCGGGCTGTCGGAAAGCGAATTCTCGGTGGTCCGCTTCGGCGGCGACAAGGCCAAGGCCGATGCCGTCTATGCCGGCACCGAGCCCCTGACCCCGGACGACATCGCCGAATCCATCCACTGGACGCTGAACCAGCCCAGGCACGTCAACATCAACCGCATCCAGCTGATGGCGACCTGCCAGGCGTTCAACAACTTCAATATCCATCGCCAGAGTTAAGGGCGCTCGCTAGAGCACCTTTACCGCCCGACCGATGAACTGGATCGGCCCGGTGGGTCGGCCGGTGGGCGAGCCGCCCTGGTCTTCCAGGGTGAGTTCGAACAGCTGGTTGGCTTCCAGCGGCGGAAGCCGGTCCAGCGGTACCTGCAGGGTGCGCCCAGGCTGGACCAGACCCAGGGATACCGGACCCTGCCAGGCATCGGCCTTGGTCCAGAATTGCAGCGTCTTGCCGCTCGGCACGGCGTCGCGCCCCAGGGGAATCAGCTGCAGGTCATGGGCGCTGGCGGTCTGGATCACCCAGCCGGGCGTGCGATCGCTGGGCGCCGCCAGCACCACCAGGTAGCTTGGCGTGGGTACCGGGCGCAGCAGTAGCAGCGCCGCGAGCACCAGGCTGGCGGCCAGCCCCGCCGCACTCAGGCCCTGCCAGAGCGCCAGCCGTTGCCACAGCGACTCGCGCCGGATGATGACCCGGGTGTCGGCCTCACCCAGGCTGCGCTCGATGCGCGGCCACAGATTCGCGCCGGGCTCGACGGGTGGCACCCGTTCGGCCAGCGGCTGCAGGCGCGCCTCCCAGCGCGCCACGGCGGCGGCCAGCAGGGTGTCCGTCGCCAGTGCAAGCTCCACGCGACGACGCTCTTCGGCATCCAGGGTACCGAGCACGTATTCGCCGGCCAGGCGTTCGCGTTCTTCGTCCGGGGGCAGGGTGGTATCGCTGTTCATGTCATGCACTCCCTGAGCGCCTTGAGGCCCCGCGTGATCCAGCTCTTCACCGTGCCCAGCGGCGCCTGCAGGCGCTGGGCGATCTCGCCATGGGAGCAGCCGTCCAGGTAGGCGGCCAGGATGGCCTCCCGCCGCGGCGCTTCCAGGTTCTGCAGGCAGCCCTCCAGGCGGCGGCCGTTGGCCTCTCGCGCCGGATCGGCAGACTCGGCCAGGGGTTCCCAGCCGTCCGCCAGGGGCACCAGGCGCTGGCGATCGCGCAAGGCGTTGAGCGCCAGGTTGCGGGCCACGCTGCACATCCAGCCACGCGCCGAGCCGCGCTCCGGGGCGAAACCGGCGGCGCCGCGCCAGATGCGCAGAAAGGCATCGTGGAGGATGTCCTCGGCCAGCCCGCGATCGCGCACCAGGCGCAGGACGATACCCAGCAACAGCGGCGCCTCGTTCTGGTAGAGGCGCTGCAGGGCGGCGCGCTCGCCCCGGGCACAGGCGGCGAGCAGGGCGGCTGGATCAGGGGAACGTTCGGTCACGAGGGCGTGCGCCAGGCTGGGGACGCCAGGGTGGCGACCGGATCAGCCGAGCCTAGCCGATCCGCTCCTGGCTGTCCCCCGGAGCTCAGCCCTTCTTCCAGAACAGATAGTCCGCCTGGTAGTTCACGGTCTGCTGTTCGCCCTTGTTGGCCGAGGTGCAGGCCTTGGCCGGCGCGACGCCACCCTTGAGCGCGGTGCGCTGGATGTAGGTGGTGCCTTGGAAGGCGCCCTTGCCCTCGGCGGGCGCGGCCTCCACCAGCTGATAGGGCAGGTTGCCGGCGCCGGCGGGAGCGATGGCCAGTTGCTTGCCGACCACCTTGGAGCCGTCGGCGGCTTCCCAGGTGGCCGGCGGACCGTAGTAGCGCCCCACCTGCTTGCCCTGGCGATCATGCAGGTCGGCCTTGGGACCGACAAAGAACCACTCGGTCTGGCCGGGCATGTCCTTCTTGTCGCGGCATTCGTAGACGATGGTGCCCTTGCCCACGGTTTCCAGCATCAGGCTGTTGCCGGCGGGCACGCGGACGGCCTCGGGTAACTCGCCCTGGGCCAGCAGCGGGGTGCTCAGCAGGGCGGTCAGGACCAGGATGCTGCAACGGCTAGAGGTGTTGTTCATGCGCTTGCTCCGGATTGAGAGGGGGCACAGTCGGCTGGACTGTAGGGGCTATACCCGGCAGCCGGCGCTTTGGATGCAGCTGTCATGAAAAATCTTCAATTCGGCGGCATAGTCGCGACCGCCTCCCAGCCGAACCGCTCTGTCCTGGGGTTCCTGTCAGCCTGCCGTCAGCCTGGTTTCAGCGATCCCTAAGGTTGTTCGGCGATAGTGGCGCCGGGTCGCGAGCCCGTCCTTCCCAGCCTGCCGGAGTCCTGCCGCGTGTCGTCCATCCCGAGTCTGGCGCGCCTGCGCCTGGAAAGCCTGGCGCTGTGTCTGCTGGCGGTGCCCCTGTTCACCCTGGGCTGTGGGAGCAGCCCTTCATCGGCTTCGACGGCCGCTTCGCGCTGTTCGCCCAGGAGATGTTTCGCCACGGGGCCAGTGCCTTCCCGACCAGCTACGGACAGCCCTATCCGGACTATCCCGCCACCTCGACGCTGCTGATAGACGTCTTCGCCCAACTGTTCGGCGAGGTCAATCGCCTGGCCACGGTGATTCCCACCGCGCTGGCCTCCGCGGCCATCGTCGGGCTGCTCTATCGCCTGCTGGCCGAGCGGTCCCGCGCCTGGGGCCTGCTGGCGGTACTGGTGCTGCTGCTCACCAATGGTTTCCTCGCCAAGGCCCGCTCCATCTGCCTCGATCAGTTCGTCACCCTGGCGGCGCTGGGCTGCTTCTATCTGCTGTGGAGCGCCGACCAGCGTGGCCTGTCGCGGCGGCGCGCCCTAGTGTTCCTGTGCCTGGCCGCCGGCTTCGCCGTGCGCGGACCGCTGGGGTTGATCGAGCCCTGTGGCGTGGTCTGCGTCTACTGGCTGCTGCAAGGCGACTGGCGGCGCAGCTTCGGCTACGGCCTGGCGGGCGCCCTGGTGCTGGCGCTGTGCTGCGCCCTGCTGTTCGGCCTGGCCTGGCGGACCGGCGGCCCGGCCTTTGTCGAAGACGTGCTGCGCATGCAGGTCTCCGGGCGGCTGGACGACACCGACGGTGCCGGCTATCCCTGGTGGTACTTCCTGCAGCTGGGGCTTTATCGCTATGCGCCGGCCTTTCCCCTGGCACTGCTGGCCTTGCCGACGCTGAGGCACCACTGGCGGTTGCGCCACGAACAGGCGGACAGCCGCCTGCTGCTCCAACTGGCCGGCTTCGCCACGCTGATCCTGGTGGCCCTTTCGATACCCACCTTCAAGAAGCCCTATTACATCCTGCCGGCCATCCCGGCCTGCGCCGCCCTCGGCGCCTGGGTGCTGCTGCAGGGGCAGGGTGCCCTGGCCTGGGTACGGCGGCTGTTCCTGCCGCTGCTGGTGATCTTTCCGCTGGTGCTCGGGGTGCTGGTCAAGCTGCAGCAGCCCAAGCTGCAGGCCGCGGGCTGGTGGCCTGAACTGGATCTGCGCTTCCTGCTGGGCGCCTTCGCCATCCTCACGCTGTTCGCCCTGGTGGCCGCCTGGCGCGAGCGCGGCGCCTTCCGCCTGGGCATGCCCCTGGCCGCGGCAGCCCTGGCGCAATGGCTGCTGGTGGTGCTGGCGCTGGACCCGATGCAGGCGCTGCGCTACGACACCCGCGCCTTCGTCACCCGCCTGGAAAGCCTGCGCCAGGGGGAGCCCGGGCAACTGGTGTTCCTTGGCCTGGGCCAGGACACCAAGGCCTTTCGCTACCTGATGAATCTCGACTACGACGTGCCCCTGCCGACCTTTCTCGATATCGGCCAGGCGGCGCAGCTCGCCCAGGTCGCCCGACCCGCCTATGTGCTGCTCGACGCCGACAGCCAGGCGGCCCTGGCCGGCACTCCGCTGGCCAGCCGCCGACCGGTATTGGAAGGCCGCTTCAACGACAATCGCTGGCAGGCCTACTACCTGCCCTGAGGCCGCTGTGATGACCGATTTGCCCGATTTCAAACGTCGCCGGTTGTGCCTGGCGCTGGCCGGTCTGCCGCTGCTGGCCGCCTGCAAGCCGACCCAGCGCTACGGCCTGCCGGAGCACCGCGCCCTCTGGTTCGAACGGCATGCCTTCGCGCCGCTGGCGCCGCTGCCGTCGCGCAGCAGCTTCCTGCTCGGTGTCCTGCCGGATACCCAGTACTACAGCGAGAACAACCACGAGATGCTGCCCAACGGCCGGCGGGTGGAGCGCTATGGTCACCTGGGCTATTCGCCGGCACTGGCCTTTCATGCCCAGACCCATTGGCTGGCGCACAACGCCGCGGCGCTGAACCTGCCGTTCGTGGTGCACCTGGGCGATCTGGTGGAAAACGCCGAACAGCATGGCGAATGGGCCCTGGCCAGTCACGCCATGGCACGGCTGGAGCAGGCCGGGGTGCCCTACAGCGTCATGACCGGCGACCACGATGTCGTCGAGCTCTACACCGAGGACCGTCTGCGTGACGGTCGCGAACTCTTCACCCAGTATTTCGGCCGCGAGCGGGCGGCGCGCCAGGCCACCTTCATCGAACGCGACGTCACCGGTCTCAACGAGGCCCATCGTTTCTCGGCGTTGGGGCAGGGTTTCCTGCTGCTGACCCTGGACTGGTGCCCCTCGGACCAGAGTCTGGACTGGGCCCAGGGGATGCTGGATCGCTATCCGCACCTGCCGACCATCCTCGCCTCGCACAACATCGTCGACCTGGTGAACGGCCAGGCCGTGCTCTCCACCCGGCGCAACGACACCGGGGTGCGGCTATGGAATCGGCTGATCCGCCGCAACGACCAGATCTTCCTGACCCTCAACGGCCACAACCACGGCAGCGGTCATCTGCGGCTGACCAATGACCTGGGCCATCCGGTGGATCTGCTGCTGATCAACTACCAGACCGAATACGCTGGCGGCAACGGTCTGCTGCGCCTGCTGGAACTGGACCTGGCGCGGGGCCGGCTGGAGGCCTTCACCTATTCGCCCTGGGTCGCCTATCGCCAGCAGAGTGGCGACCTGCCGGTGCGGCTGGGCAGCGATCCGCGCGACACCTATTCAGCCGAGGTGCTGGCACCCCTGGCCTCGCCGCAGTTCGACAACAGATTCGTGCTCGAGGTGGATTTCGCCACACGCTTCGCCGGCTTTGGCGGCTATACCGCGCAGTTGCCGGCGATGGCGGAAGAGGGCGTGCTGGCGCGACTGCGCCAGCAGCTGGGGATCACCTGATGGATCAGGCGGCGAGCAGCCATCCACCAGCAATGGCAGTGGCGATGCCGGCCAGACGTACCAGCGGCGTGGCCGCCTGGGGCAGGTAGCGCACCACGGCATAGCCCAGGCCATGCAGGGTGGCGGTGGCGGCGACGAAGCCCAGGGCATAGGCCCAGGGATTGCCCATCTCCGGCAATTCCAGGCCATGGGCCACGCCATGGAACAGCGCGAAGGCGGCGGTCAGAGCGACGGCGGCGGCCACCGGCGGGCGGGCGGCCAGGGCCACCAGCAGGCCCAGCGCCAGCACCGAGGCGGCGATGCCGGTCTCCAGCAAGGGCAGCTCCAGCCCGGCGAAGCCCAGCAGGCCGCCGATCAGCATGGTGCCGACAAAGGTGCAGGGCAGCGCCAGGCGCGCCTTGCCCTGCTGCTGGGCGGCCCAGAGGCCCACGGCGAGCATGGCCAGCAAATGGTCGAGACCGGTCAGGGGGTGCAGCACCCCGGCGGCCAGGCCATTCTCGGCATGACCCGGATGGGCAAAGGCCAGGGCCGGGGCGAGCAGCAGGGCGGCGGTGGCGAGGATCTTGACGTGTTTCATGGGGGCTCCTTGGAGATGGTTTCTTGGACTCAGGCGGCGGTCAGCAGACCCTGCTTCTCGATGAAGGCGATGATCTCTTCCAGGCCCAGACCGGTCTTCTGGTTGCTGAAGACGAAGGGCTTGTCGCCGCGCATCTTGCGGGTGTCGCGATCCATCACCTCCAGGGAGGCACCGACCTGCTCCGCCAGGTCGATCTTGTTGATCACCAGCAGATCCGACTTGCAGATGCCGGGGCCGCCCTTGCGTGGCAGCTTGTCGCCGGCCGAGACGTCGATGACGTAGAGGGTCAGGTCGGACAGCTCCGGGCTGAAGGTGGCGGACAGGTTGTCGCCGCCGGATTCCACCAGGATCAGGTCCAGGCCGGGAAAGCGGCGATTGAGCTGGTCCACCGCTTCCAGGTTGATGGAGGCGTCTTCGCGGATGGCGGTGTGCGGACAGCCGCCGGTCTCCACGCCCAGGATGCGCTCGGGCGCCAGGGCTTCGTTGCGCACCAGGAAATCGGCGTCCTCGCGGGTGTAGATGTCGTTGGTCACCACCGCCAGGTTGTAGCGCTCGCGCAGGGCGCGGCAGAGGGCCAGGGTGAGGGCGGTCTTGCCGGAGCCGACCGGTCCGCCGATACCGACGCGCAGGGGTTGGGTAGTCATGAGGATATCTCCTAGGAACGGAACAGGCGGCTGTACTGCCGCTCGTGGGCCATGCTGCTGAGGGCCAGGCCGAAGGGGGCGCCGCCCCAGGTCGCTTCGGGCAGGGCCGCGGCCTGCTCGGCCACGGCGGTCAGGGTCGGCAGCAGAAGGGAGGTGAGGCGCTGGGCGGCTTGCTGGCCCAGCGGCAGGGTTTTCATCAGTACCGCCAGCTGATTTTCCAGCCAGGTCCACAGCCAGGCGTCCAGGGCGGCCCGGGGGGCGATGGCCCAGGCCCGGGCGGCCAGCGCCCAGCCGAGGGCGAAGGTCGGGGCCAGCTCGCCGAGCAGGCGGCGACTGGCGTCATCCAGCTCCGGCAGTCCGAGCAGCAGTTGCGCCAGGGAATAACCGGTCTGGCGACTTTCCAGCTGGAACTCCGCGGTCTCGCGACTGGCACGGTGACGCTCGGCCAGTGCGCCCAGGCGCGTCCAGTCGCCGGCTGCGGCGGCTTCGCAATGGGCCAGCAGCAGCGGTGCTTCGAAGCGTGCGAGATTGAGTTCGAGATTGTCACGCAGCCAGGTCTCGGCCTCCGCCGCGCTGCGGATCAGGCCGCTGTCGATGGCCAGTTCCAGTCCCTGGGAATAGCTGTAGCCGCCAATCGGCAGCTGGGGACTGGCCAGGCGCAGCAGCGCGAAGGGCGAATTCACGTGCGCACGCCGAAGTGGTGCAGCTTGGGCGCGTAGTTGAAGCCTTCCTCACCATGGCGCGAGTGATGGTGACCGCCGCCGTAGGCGCCGTGCTCGGCCTGGAAGCCGGCCTCGATCTCGCTGACCCGGGCGCCGAGCTGCTCCAGCATGGCCTTGAGCACATAGTCGTCCAGCAGCCGCAGCCAGCCGTCGCCGATCTGCAGGGCGACGTGGCGATTGCCCAGGTGGTAGGCGGCGCGGGTCAGTTCGAAGGCGCTGGCGCAGGTCACATGCAGCAGTTTTTCCGGCCGGGCGACGATGCGCACGATGCGGCCATCGCGGGCTTCCAGACAGTCGCCATCGGCCAGTGGCGGTTGTCCGCGTTCGAGGAACAGGCCGACGTCCTCGCCAGCGCTGGTGGTGGCTCTCAGGCGACTCTTGCTACGGGCGTCGTAGGTGAGGTGGAGTTCGGCATCCCAGGTATCCCGGGGCGCGCAGCGGCTTTGGACGACCAGCATGGCAGGACTCTTGGCAGTTTTGCCCAGCTCTACAGCAAGGGGCCTGCCAAGGCGCGCAAGTCGCCTGGTTCTGGGGCGCTGAAAGTTGACCTGGCGTTCAGGTTGCTCTTATTTGGTGCGCCATTGCATCGGCTAGCAGGGCAACGCCCTACTTTGGGGCATTGGTGCGCTCGCCGCGCCGCCAGTGCTTGCTACCGATCAGGATCAGCTTGAGTTGCTGCACCATCTTCGCCGCCGGCCACAGCGGTGGCGGTGTGGTCAGCGGCGGCGGATCGATCAGCTCCGGCAGGGTGGCGAACACCGTCTTCACCACCAGGTCGGCTAGGACATCGATCTGCGACGGACTCAGATGGGGCAGCCGACCCAGGGCGAGCAGGTCGCGGGCCAGGTCCTGGGTGATGCGCTGACGCAACTCCGCGATGGCCTGGCGCACGGCCTGGGAGCCGCCGTATTGCTCACGGGCGAGAAAGAGGAACTGATCGCGGTTGTCGCTCACGGCGCCGAGAAAGATCCCCACCGAGGCCTCGATCATGCCGCGCTGCTGCAATTCGTGATGACGCACCTGGCGCAGGGCGTCGCGAAAGGTATCGCCCACCTCGGCCACCAGGGCCAGGCCGAAGGTTTCCATGTCGCTGAAGTGGCGATAGAAGCCCGCCGGGACTATGCCGGCCTGGCGACTCACCTCGCGCAGGCTGAGACTGCCGAAGCCGCGGCCGCTGTTCATCAGCAGGCGCGCCGATTCCAGCAGCGCCTGGCGCGTTTGCAGCTTCTGCTGGGCACGGATCGACATGGAGAGATTCCGAGAGAGAAGGCGGCACTGTAGCAAAGGATGCCCCTGCTGACTCCAAGGGTTTTCCGTGAGCGCCGGGTGGTAGTCTCTGGCCCGAGCCTTGCCTTGAGAGCGTCATGAATCTCGACAACCGCATCAAATTCCGGCATCTGCTGTGTTTCCTGGAGATCGCCCAGCAGCGCAGCTTCGCCAAGGCGGCCGATGCCATCGCGGTATCCCAGCCGGCCATTTCCAAGACCATTCGCGAACTCGAGGAGATTCTCGAGGTGCGCCTGTTCGAGCGTGGCAAGGGCGAGGTGACCCTCACCGAAGCCGGCCTGCTGTTCCTGCGCCATGCCGGTCCCTGCGTCCAGGCGCTGCGTGAGGGAATGGAACTGGTGCGCGGCGGCGAGGCCGGTGGCCTGGTACGGGTCGGGGTCCTGTCGACGGTGGAAAGCCAGGTGCTGCCCGAGGTCCTGGCGCGGCTGCACGAGCGGCATCGGCAATTGATCGTCAACGTCGCCACCGGACCCAGCGCCTACCTGCTGGGGCAGTTGCGTGTCGGCGATCTGGATCTGGTGGTCGGTCGCATGACCGACAGCCCCGACATCCACGGCCTCGACTTCGAGCACCTCTATACCGAGGCCCTGACCCTGGTGGTCCGTCCGGGGCATCCGCTGAGCCAGGCGCTGCCGGCGGACCTGGCGACCCTGGCGCGCTATCCCCTGGTGCTGCCGTTGCCCGGTACCACCATCCGCCGCCACGCCGAGAGTCTCTTCGTGCAATGCGGCATTCCGCTCAGTCCGCAGCGGCTGGAAACCCTGTCGCCGACCCTCAGCCGCCAGTATGTCCGCCAGAGCGAGGCGCTGTGGATCGCCCCGCGGGATGCGGTGCGTCGCGACCTGGCCAGCGGCGAGCTGATCGAGGTGGAGCTTGGCGTCTGCGAAGCCGGCGGCTCGGTCGGCATCTGCCGCAATGGCAGCGTGTCCCTGTCGCTGGCCACCCAGAGATTCTGCGATGTCCTGCGCGAGGTAGCCGGGGAGCTGACACTTAACCATTAGGTTATGGGTCAAAGCGCAGCTTTCAATTCAGCCAGGCGCCGCCCTGGGCCACACTGGGATCGGCCAAGCCTTGGCCCCGATCCTTCCGTGGAGCATTCCAATGCATAACAAGCCCCACGACGTTCGCTACGTCGCCCGTGATCGCACCTGGCATCCCCAGGCCTATACACCCGCCTACAAATCCTCGATTCCCCGCTCACCGCGCCAGGCGCTGGTCAGTCTGCAGCACCAGACCGCGTCCGAGCGCAGCGGCCCGGACTTCTCGCAGCTGCCGCTCGGGCCGCACGACAACGATCTGCTGCTCAACTTCGGCACCGGTCAGTTGCCCCAGGGCGAGCGCATCATCCTGTTCGGCACCCTGCGTGACCAGTTCGGCAAGCCGGTGCCCAATTCCCTGGTGGAGATCTGGCAGGCCAATGCCGGAGGGCGCTACCGGCACAAGAACGACGTCTACCTGGCGCCCCTGGATCCCAACTTCGGTGGCGTCGGCCGCACCCGTACCGACAGCCAGGGCAACTATGTCTTTCGCACCGTCCGCCCGGGTCCCTATCCCTGGCGCAACGGCAGCAACGACTGGCGTCCGGCGCACATCCATGTCTCGGTCATGGGTCCGGCCATCGCCACCCGGCTGATCACCCAGCTCTATTTCGAAGGCGATCCGCTGATCCCGCTGTGCCCCATCGTCAAGTCCATTGCCGATCCCGCCGCGGTGCAGACCCTCATCGCCCGCCTGGACATGAGCATGGCCAATCCCATGGACTGCCTGGCCTATCGCTTCGACATCGTCACCCGCGGCGCGCGGCAGACGTTCTTCGAACATCACTGAGGACGCCGACATGATCCCCAACCGCCACGACCTGCTACCGGAAACCCCCTCCCAGACCGCCGGCCCCTATGTGCATATCGGCCTGGCCCTGGCCGCCGCCGGCAACCCCACCCGCGCGGTCGAGATCTGGAACGAGCTGGCCAGGCCCGATGCCCCCGGCGAGCACATCCTGCTCACCGGCCAGGTGTTCGACGGCAACGGCAACCTGGTGCGCGATTCCTTCCTGGAGTTCTGGCAGGCCGACCATGAGGGTCAGTACGACCCGGTCTACGACGTGGAAAAGGCCTTCAACGGCTTCGGTCGCACCGCCACCACCTTCGACGCCGGTGACTGGACGCTGCACACCATCAAGCCCGGCCAGGTCGCCGACCAGCGCGGCCAGCCCATGGCGCCGCACATCAACGTCACCCTGTTCGCCCGCGGCATCAACATCCACCTGCAGACCCGCCTCTACTTCGACGATGAAGCCGAGGCCAACGCCCGCTGTCCGGTCTACAACCTGCCGGAGCCGGAGCGCCGCCCCACCCTACTGGCGCGCCGTTGCGAGATCGATGGCCGCCTGGCCTATCGCTTCGACATCCATCTGCAGGGGCCGCAGGAAACCGTCTTCTTCGATATCTAGCGTTGCAGACAGCAAAAAGCCCTGCCGAGGCAGGGCTTTTTCATGGGCGCCAACCGCGGGTCAGATGCGGTAGGTGGTCTTGGTCATCACCTTGGACACCAGGCTCATGCCGTATTTGACCGGCGTGGGAAAGCGCCAGCCACCGGCCGCCAGGGCGTGCTCGGCGTGTTGCTCCTCGTCGATACGCATCTGTTCCAGCACCGCACGGGACTTGGCGTCGGCTGCTGGCAGCTTGTCCAGGTGCTCGTCCAGATGGCGGCAGACCTGATCCTCGGTGGCGGCGACGAAGCCCAGACTCAGGCGATCGCTGATCAGCCCGGCACCGGCGCCGATGCCGAAGGACAGGCCATAGAACAGCGGATTGAGCAGGCTGGGACGCTCACCCAGGGCGCGGATGCGCTGCTCGCACCAGGCTAGGTGATCGATCTCCTCGTCCGCCGAACGCTCCATTTCCTCCCGGACTTCCGGCAACTTGGCAGTCAGCGCCTGGCCCTGGTACAGCGCCTGGGCGCAGACCTCGCCGGTGTGGTTGATGCGCATGAGGCCGGCCGCGTGACGGCGTTCCTCGTCGCTCAGCTCGGCATCCTTGAGTGGAATGGCCGGCGAGCTGCGCGTCGGAGCGCCACTGAAGGGCGTCAGGGTACGCAGGGCGGTATCGGCCTGGATCAGCAGTCGATCGAGGGGGGAGTAGAGGCGCTTGGATCTCAAGGTGATCTCCTTGGCGGGCGAAGGGAGGAGAGGGCGTGGCTCAGCCCGGAGGCCAGGTCATCTGCCGCTTGCCCAGCACATGCATATGGATGTGATAGACCGTCTGGCCCCCCAGGGCGTTGCAATTCATCGCGACGCGGAAGCCTTCCTCGCAGCCCTGTTCCTGCGCCAGGCGCTGGGCGGTGAAGAGGATATGGCCGGCGAGCTGCTTGTCATCGGCCTCGCTGAGGTCGTGCAGGGTCGCGATGTGCTTCTTGGGGATGACCAGAAAGTGCACGGGCGCCTGCGGGGCGATGTCATGGAAGGCCATGACCTGATCATCCTCGTAGAGCACCTTGGCCGGAATGTCCCCGGCGACGATCTTGCAGAACAGACAATCCACGTCGATCTCCTGCTGGCTGGATAGACCCCGAGTGTACCAGCGGCTACCGCCCACCGGCAGGTTCGACTGGCGGGATCACCCTTACGCGGGTTGAAAGAGTTTGCCGACCCGCACCGCGGCCGAACGCACCAGGGCGCGGGGGAAGAAGCGCGGCAACAGGCTGCCCAGGCGATTGCGCCAGCCCGGGACGATCACCGCTTGGCGCCTTTCCAGCCCGCGCACCGCGGCCAGGGCCACCTCCTCGGCGGACATCAGCAGCTTGCCTTGCTCCATGCGCCCGGTGTGCAGCCCGGCATTCTTGAAGAAGGCGGTACGGGTCGGCCCGGGGCAGAGCACCGACACCGACACGCCTCGCTTCTTGAGCTCCTCGCGCAGGCCCTCGGAGAAGTGCAGTACATAGGCCTTGGTCGCGGCATAGCTGCTCATGTAGGGAATGGGCTGGAAGGCCGCGGTCGAGGCGACGTTGAGAATCTGGCCGCCACCCTGGATCGCCATGTGCTGGCCCAGGGCATGGCACAGGCGGGTGAGCGCCAGGATGTTCAGCTCCAGCTGCTCCTGCACCCGCGGCCAGTCCGCGGCGAGAAAATCCCCGCCGCTGCCGATCCCGGCGCAATTGACCAGCAGGCCGATGGCTCTCTCGCTCTGCTCCAGCTCGTGCAGCAGGCCGGTCAGGTGCAACGGCTCCGCCAGGTCGCAGACCCGGTACAGCACCTCCACGTCGAAGCGCTGGGCCAGTTCGGCGGCGATGCTCTCCAGCTTGTCCTTGCGCCGCGCCAGCAGGATCAGCGGCTGACCCCGCCGCGCCAGGGCCTCGGCCAGGGCCAGACCGATCCCGCACGAGGCACCGGTTACCAGGGCATAACGCTGCATACTGCTTTCTCCAGGAAAACGCCGGGCACCTAGTAGGGTTTGACCACCACCAGGATGACGATGGCGATGAGCACCAGTACCGGCACCTCGTTGAACCAGCGGTAGAACACATGACTGCGCTTGTTTTCGCCGCGCTCGAATCTCTTGCGCATGGCGCCGCAGACATGGTGATAGCCGATCAGCACCACCACCAGCGCCAGCTTGGTGTGCATCCAGCCCTGGGTCAGCCAGCTCGGATTGATCACCAGCAGGCCGATGCCGAACAGCAGAGTGAGGATCATCGCCGGCAGCATGATGCCGCGATACAGCTTGCGCTCCATCAGGCAGAAGCGCTCGTGGCTCACGGCG
This sequence comes from Pseudomonas sp. BAV 4579, assembly GCF_009765395.1. Lineage (NCBI taxonomy): Bacteria > Pseudomonadati > Pseudomonadota > Gammaproteobacteria > Pseudomonadales > Pseudomonadaceae > Pseudomonas > Pseudomonas sp. BAV 4579. The sequence continues at coordinate 34,061 of NZ_WHOV01000088.1, forward strand.
TCGCTGCTCTGGGCGTGATAGACGAACAGGCGCGGCAGATAGAACAGACCGGCGAACCAGCAGACCAGGGCAATCAGGTGGAAGGCTTTCAACCAAAGATAGAGCATCGGGGCGTTCTCCTTATCGGGCGGCGCGATATTAGAGTGGCGCTGCCGGCAAGTCATTCACTCCGGTCGTCTCGGCTGGCAGCCCATGGTCGCGCAATAGTTGACCGTTTTGCTCGGGCAAGCGGATAATTTCCTGACTGAATTGTGTTCGGCGCAAGCCGGGAGACTACGGCAATGACCATTGAAACCTTCACCCCGACCCCCCTGCAGTTCACCCTGGGCGCGGCCAGCAAGGTGAAGAACCTGATCGAGGAAGAGGGCAATCCCCGCCTGAAGCTGCGCGTCTTCGTCACGGGTGGCGGCTGCTCGGGCTTCCAGTACGGCTTCACCTTCGACGAAGATTCCGCCGACGACGACACCGTCATCGAGCGCGATGGTGTGCACCTGGTGGTGGATCCCATGAGCTTCCAGTACCTGGCCGGCGCCGAGGTGGACTACCAGGAAGGCCTGGAAGGCTCGCGTTTCGTCATCAAGAATCCCAACGCCGCCACCACCTGTGGCTGTGGTCAGTCCTTCTCCATCTGACCCGGCAACCCCCTCGGCCCAGCGCGCTGGCTAGTGCGGGTAGAGCGCACCCAGCACGCGAAGGCCGTGGGCGCCGGTGACTTCCGGGCAGTTGCCGGGCAGGCGCTCGCAGAAGCGCTGGGCCAGCCAGGCAAAGGCCATGGCTTCCAGCCAGTCCGGCGAGACGTCATAGGCCGCGGTGCTCTGCACCACGGCTGGCGCCAGCTGCCTGGCCAGACGCGCCATCAAATCCCGGTTGTGCGCCCCGCCGCCACAGACCAGCACCTCGTCCACCGCCTGGGCGGCCAGGATGCTCTCGGCGATGCTGCGAGCGCTCAGCTCGGCCAGGGTGGCCTGGACATCCGCCGGATCCAGCGCCTCCTGCTGGGCGAGCTGTCCCTGTAGCCAGGGCAGATTGAAGTGCTCGCGCCCGGTGCTCTTCGGTCCGCTCTTCATGAAGAAGGGATCGCTCAGCAGCCGTTGCAGCAGCGCCGGCACGACCTGTCCCTGCGCCGCCCAGGCGCCATCGGCATCGAAGAATCGCCCCTGACTGTGGTGGATCCAGGCATCCAGCAGCACATTGCCCGGTCCGCAATCGAAGCCCCGTACCGGTAGACCCGGAGCCAGCAGGGTCACGTTGCTGAAGCCACCGATATTGAGTACCGCACGCGGGTGATCCAGGCCGAAGAGATCGGCATGGAAGGCCGGGACCAGGGGTGCCCCCTGACCCCCGGCGGCCAGGTCGCGACGGCGGAAGTCGGCGACCACGTCGATACCGCTCAACTCGGCCAGCAGGGCGGCATCGCCGATCTGCAGGGTGTAGCCCTGTGCCGGCAGATGGCGGATGGTCTGGCCGTGGCTACCCACGGCGCGAATATCCGCGGGGGTCAGACCCTGCTGCGCCAGCAACTCGGCGATACCCTGGGCGGCCAGCCTGACCCAGGCCTGTTCGGCCCGGGCGATGCGCTCGATCTCGTTGTCACCGGGCGCACACAGCGCCAGCAGCTCGCGGCGTAGCGCGTCCGGCATGGGCACGCCCAGGGCGGAGACGAAACGGGTCCGCTCGTCCTGTTCGATCAGGGCAATATCCAGTCCATCCAGACTGGTGCCGGACATTACCCCCAGGTAGCGCTCCATCTCAGCGCTTGTTCATCGCGAGCAGAGAGGCACGTTCCTGGTCCATGCGGGCCATGAGCGGCTGGCTCTGCGCCAGGAAACGCGAGATCTCGTTCTTGGCGATGGGATCGGCCATGGGCAGCTTCACCCCGAGCGGATCGACGTGGTTGCCATTGATGCGGAACTCATAGTGCAGGTGCGGACCAGTCGCCAGGCCCGTCATGCCCACGTAGCCGATCACCTGGCCCTGCTTCACCGAGGCACCGGCCTGCATGCCCTTGGCGATCCGGCTCATGTGGCCATAGACGGTGGTGTAGGTCTTGCCGTGCTGGATCATCACCACGTTGCCGTAGCCATTCTCGCGACCCGCCTTGGCGATCTTGCCGTCGCCGGTGGCATGGATCGGCGTACCGGTGGGCGCGGCATAGTCGACGCCCTTGTGTGCGCGCATCTTGTTCAGCACCGGGTGGAAGCGGCCCATGGTGAAGCGCGAGCTGATCCGCGAGAACTCCACCGGGGTACGGATGAAGGCCTTGCGCATGCTGCCGCCTTCCGCCGTGTAGTAGTTGGTGGTGCCGTTCTTGGCGGTGTAGCGCACGGCCGTGTAGGCCTTGCCCTTGTTGACGAAGCGAGCGGCCAGGATGTTGCCGTAGCCGACGTGCTTGCCGTTGACCACCTTGTCCTCGTAGACCACCTCGAATTCGTCGCCTTCCTGGATGTCCAGCGCGAAGTCGATGTCGTAGCCGAAGATGGTGGCCAGCGCCATGGTCATGTCATGGGACAGCCCGGCCTTTTGCGCCGAGGCGAACAGCGAACTGCTGATCCGCCCCTGGGCATAGGCCTTGCGGATGTCCGGGGTGACGGTCTTGTGCTCGACCTCGTAGCCCTGGTCGGACTTGACCAGCGACAGGGTCTGCAACGCGGTGAGCTTGGTGCGCACCGCCAGCAGGTCACCCGAAGTATCACGCTGGAATTCGATCTTCTGGCCCACCCGCAGGCGAGTCAGCTTCTTGGCTTCCTTGCTGCTGGCCAGCACCTCGTGCACCACGGCAGCGGCAAGGCCGGCCCGCTCGAACAGCGTCGAGAGGGTGTCGCCCTTGCGCACGGTTTCGGTCTTCCACTGCGGCTCGACGCGTTCCGTGGCGGCAACTTCCTCTTCGGCAGGCGCTTCCTCGGCGGTCTGGGCTTCTGTCTGCTCCGGGGCTACCTGGGCAAAGGGGGAGGGGGACTGGGTGTCCGCGGCTTGAGTATCTGCGAGCACTTGCTCCTTCAGGTCATCCTGACCCTGCACGACGCGCCGGGCGTCCTGTTCAACATCCAGATTGATGGAAGTGCGTTTCGCCTCGACCTGCTGAGAGGGAAACACGAGCAAGGCCAGACTCAAGAGTGCGGCCACCCCGCTGGCGGCCACGAGGTGGCTTTTGGGGTAGAACGGACTTTTGGGGATTGGCTTCGTCATTTAGCTAAAGTGATGATCTGACGTTAAAATAAGTGAATAACTGCCTAAAATATAATCAAAATCTGGCTGTCACAACCCTTTGGGGTGGTGATCCGACGTGCCGGCTGGCGGCTACTAGGGGCATCTTGATAAGGTTCACGCTTTCGAAATTCAGAGGCGAAGCCCCCATGAAAACGGTCCAGGAGCAGCTGGCGGTCATCAAGCGTGGAGCAGATGAGCTGCTCGTCGAGTCAGAGCTTGTAACAAAACTGGAGCGCGGCACCCCGCTGCGCATCAAGGCAGGCTTCGATCCGACCGCTCCGGATCTGCACCTTGGCCACACCGTGCTGATCAACAAGCTGCGCCAGTTCCAGGAGCTGGGCCATCAGGTCATCTTCCTGATCGGCGATTTCACCGGCATGATCGGCGACCCCAGTGGCAAGAGCGCCACCCGCCCGCCGCTGACCCGCGAGCAGGTGCTGGAGAATGCCGAGACCTACAAGGCCCAGGTGTTCAAGATCCTTGATCCGGCCCGTACCGAAGTGGCCTTCAATGCCACCTGGATGGATCAGCTGTCGCCGGCCGACTTCATTCGTCTGTCTTCCCAGTACACCGTGGCGCGTATGCTCGAGCGCGACGACTTCAGCAAGCGTTACGCGGGCAACCAGCCCATCGCCATTCACGAATTCCTCTATCCCCTGGTTCAGGGCTATGACTCCGTTGCCCTGCGCGCCGATGTCGAGCTGGGTGGTACCGACCAGAAATTCAACCTGCTCATGGGTCGCGAACTGCAGCGCGCCTACGGCCAGGAAGCCCAGTGCATCCTTACCATGCCGCTGCTCGAAGGTCTGGATGGCGTGAAGAAGATGTCCAAGTCCCTCGGCAACTACGTCGGTATCCAGGAAGCGCCGGGGGTCATGTACAACAAGCTGGTGTCCATTCCCGATACCCTCATGTGGCGCTACTTCGAACTGCTCAGCTTCCGCAGCCTGGAGGAGATCGCCCAGTTCCGTAGCGATGTGGAGCGGGGCGCCAATCCCCGCGACATCAAGATCAAGCTGGCCGAAGAGATCGTCGCCCGCTTCCATGGGGAAGAAGCCGCCCAGACCGCCCACCGCTCCGCGGGTAACCGCATGAAGGATGGCGAGCTGCCGGAAGACCTGCCGGAAGTCGAGCTGGAAACCGATGCGGCGCTGCCGGTCGCTGCCGTCCTCAACAAGGCCGGGCTGGTGAAGAACGCTGCGGCAGCTCGCGATCTGCTTGCGGCAGGGAGCGTCAAGGTGGATGGCGAGGTGGTCGATCGGGGCTTCCTGTTCGAGATCGGCCGTACCTATATATGTCAGGCCGGCAAGAAGGCCTTTGCCCGCATCAGCGTCCGTCAGCAATAAATTTGAAATAACCTGTTGACCTGTCCTGAAACTCCCCTATAATGCGCCCCACTTCC
>NZ_WHOV01000089.1:0-12830 GCF_009765395.1 Pseudomonas sp. BAV 4579
GCGAGGTCATGAGGGCAGGCAGGGTGGAAAAGGGGCGGCGAGCCTAGCACAGCCGCCCTTTTCACTCACGCAGGTCACTCACGCGGGCGTCGGGGCGTCCTCCGGCAGCACGCTGATCTCGCGCAGGTTGCGCCAGAAGGCGGCGGGGATGGGCGCCCGCAGCAGTTCGGCGTTCTGCCGGGCCCGCTCCGGGGTGCTGCTGCCGGGAATGGTGGCGGCCACCGTGGGATGGGCCAGGCAGAACTGCAGGGCCGCGGCGCGGATGTCCACTCCGTGATCCTGGCAGACGCCCTCGATCAGCTCGACCTTGCGGCGCAGCACCGGCTCGGCTTCGGCGTAGTTGTAGTGCTTGCCACCCGCCAGCAGGCCGGAGTTGTAGGGCCCACCCACCACGATGCCCACGCCGCGGCGTTCGCATTCGGGAAAGAGCGTGTCCAGGGCTTCGCGATGATCCAGCAGGGAATAGCGACCGGCCAGCAGGAAGGCATCGGGATCGCTCTGCTCCAGTGCCAGGCGGCAGGGTGCCACCAGGTTGACGCCCAGGCCCCAGCCCAGGATCAGCCCTTCCTCGCGCATCTCGGTGAGGGCCTTGGCCGCACCCTGCATGGCCTGGGCGAAGTAGTCGCGCCAGGCCGGGCCGTGCTGGTCCTCGGACAGATCGTGGATCCAGACCAGATCGAGGCGATCGGTCCTGAGGCGTTCCAGGCTGGCCTCGATGGAGCGGCGGGCGCCGTCGGCGGAATAGTCGAGCACTCGCTTGAAGGGCAATTCGTTGACGAACGGCGGCGCATTTTCCGGCCGGTCGGCCGGTTCCAGCAGGCGGCCGACCTTGCTGCAGAGGACGAAGTCGTCGCGCGGCTTGTCGGCCAGCACCTCGGCGAAACGTCGCTCCGACAGCCCGGCGCCATAGTGGGGCGAGGTGTCATAGAGGCGGATGCCGGCGTCCCAGGCGGCTTCGAGCGTCGCCCGGGCGTCGGCATCGCCTACCTCGCGGAACATGTTGCCCAGCGGGGCGCCGCCAAAGCCGAGGGAGGGGATGTCGATACGCATGGGAAGTCTCCAGGGTGGTGCGTGTCTGCATCCCGACCGGTGTCCCCAGACTCCTGTTCCCCTAGTTCGCCGGACGTAGCAGGGCCACCTCGGCGCGGGTGAGGGGGCGATAGGCACCCTCGGCCAGGGCGGAATCCAGCGCCAGCTCGCCGATGCGGTCGCGATGCAGGGCGATGACCTCGATGCCGAAGCGGCCGAACATGCGCTTGACCTGGTGATAGCGGCCTTCGACCAGGGTCAGGAAGGCGCTGTGGTCGTCCAGCAACTCCAGCTGCGCCGGTTGGGTGGTGAGGTCCTCATAGGCGAAGTAGAGCCCTTCGGCGAAGGCGGCCACCAGCTGCGGTGGGATGACCTCGGCGGTGGCGACCCGGTAGCGCTTGGTCTGCTTGTGACGCGGATGACTGAGGCCGCGCGACCACTGGCCATCGTTGGTGAGCAGCAGCAGGCCGGTGGTGTTGAAGTCCAGCCGCCCGGCCAGGTGCAGATCGGCGCGCTGGTCCGGCGCGAGGCAGTCCAGCACCGTGGCATGGCGGGCATCGACGGTGGCGCTCACGCAGCCGCGCGGCTTGTGCAGCATCAGGTAGCGACCGCCGGGACCGTCCTGCAGCAGGCGCTCGTCGGCCTCGATGCGATCGAAGGCGAACACCTCCTGCTCGGCCCGCAGGGTGGTGGTGCCGTTGACCCTTACCCGGCCCTCGGCGAGCAGGCGCCGCCCCAGTTGTCGGCCCAGCTCGGGTCGGTTGCCCAGCCAGCGGTCCAGGCGCATCAGCGAGGTTCGCTCGCGACGCCTGCCGCGCAGGCCGGGCAAAGGCAGCGGCGATCGCGCTCTTGCGCGGGCAGGCGGTCCAGGACGGCGGGCTCGATCGGCGTCTGCAGGCACCAGCAGTCGCGGATCTCGCCCCCGGCCGTTAGGACGCAGCTGTTGGCCTGGCCGCACAGCGGGCAGCGGGTGGGATCGAAGGGGATGGGCGATGCGGCCATGGTGATCTCGTCGGGCGAAGCGGGCGGCAGAGTACCGGGAATTGCGACCTGGGTAACGTCCGCTACGCTGGGGGGCTGCGTACTGTCGCAACCAGGGTGCAAGCTGCATCCTAGCTCCGATCGTCGGACCACCCGAGGAACCCATGACAATAACTGCTCTGCGCACCCTGATCCGTACCCTCATTCCCGGCACCCTGCTGGTCAGCCAGCTGGCCCTGGCCACCGAAGCCGATATCGGCCAGACCCTGGCCCGCCAGGCCGGCATTCCCTGGCCGGCGGTGATCGCCCATCGCGGCGCCTCCTTCGACGCCCCCGAATCCACCGCCCCGGCCTATCTGGTGGCGCGGGAGCTGGGCGCCGACTACCTGGAGCTCGACCTGCAGCGCACCAGGGACGGCCAGCTCATCGCCCTGCACGACGACACCCTGGAACGTACCACCGATGTCGCCAAGCGCTTCCCCGACCGCGCCAAGGCCCCGGTCAGCCAGTTCACCCTGGCCGAACTCAAGTCGCTGGACGCCGGCAGCTGGTTCAACCAGGCCCATCCCGACCGCGCCCGGCCAAAGTTCGCCGGACTCAGGATCCTTACCCTCGACGAGGTCATCGACATCGCCGAAGGCGGTCGCAACAAGCCGGGTCTCTACATCGAGACCAAGCAACCCAAGCTGTTTCCGGGCATCGAGCGCGACCTCAAGGCCAAGCTGACCCAGCGCGGCTGGCTCGGCAAGCCCAAGCCGGGTGCCACCGGCGTCGCCGCCATGCCCGGGCGGGTGATCCTGCAGACCTTCGAGAAGAGCAGCCTGGAGCTGTTGCAGAAGGAGATGCCGAAGACGCCGAAGATCCTGCTGCTGTGGCTGGGCGATGACTACATCCCGGCCAAGCCAGGGCCGAGCTATGCGGAGTCGGGCGAGGCCAGCAAGGCGGCCTACTACGCCAAGCAGCAGGTGCGCTCCGAGGGCGATTTCACCGCCTGGATCGAGTGGGCCAAGGCCCATGGCGCCATCGGCATAGGTCCCTCGGCCGCCCTGGAGGAGGGTGGCGACCAGAGCTATGCGGACCTGGTGAAGCCCTGGATGAACGACGTCGCCCACGAGCGGGGTCTGCTGGTGCATGCCTATACGGTGGACTCGGCGGTGGACTACGCGCGTCTCGCGCCCCGTGGCGTGGATGGCTTCTTCAGCAACCGCGCCGCCGAATTGCTGAAGTTCTATGAGCGTCCGGCCAAGCAGGCACCCGGTGCCCTGCTCAAGCAGCTGGGTTATTGAGTCCAGACGGGGAGGCCTGGCGGTCTCCCCGTCGCCACCGGAGGCCTCCGCATGTCCCGCCATGCCTTCAACGGCGCCAAGCTGGCGCTGCTCTGCGCTGAGCAGATCCTGGTCTATCAGCGCGATGACAAGCCCGACATCCCCTGGCCGGCCCTCTGGGACCTGCCCGGCGGTGGGCGCGAAGACGGCGAGACGCCCGAGCGCTGCGCCCTGCGCGAACTGGAAGAAGAATTCGGCCTGGTGCTGGACGAGGCGCGGCTGACCTGGGGGCGTTGCTATCCGCCGCGCCTGCCCGGCTATCTGCCCAGCTGGCTGTTCGCCGGGCAGTTGCATCCCGCCGAGCTCGCCGCCATCCGCTTTGGCGACGAGGGCCAGCACTGGCAGCTGATGAGCATCGCCGACTTTCTTGCCCATCCCCAGGGCGTACCCCATCTGCAGGCCCGGCTGCAGGACTACCTGGGCGAGCGGGAGGAGAGCCGACCGGCGTCTCTTAATCCCGGCTGAATGAACGCGCGATAATCGAGCGCGAGCGGCGGGCGCGGCTTAAGCTTTCTCCAGGCCCATCCGGGCCGTTCTGGAGATCTCCCCATGCGCCATTTCCTCTTGGCGTCGCTCTGTGCCCTGACCTTCACCGGCTGCACCGTCTACGACACGTCCCCGCGCTATTACAGCCGCCCGGCCCCCCCTGCGGCGGTCTTCTACGGGACGCCGGCCTATCCGCCGCCCGCGGTCATCGTGCGGCCCTATGGCTACGGCTACTACTATCGACCGGCTCCGCCGCCACCGCCCCACTGGGGTCCGGGTCCCGGCTGGGGTCCGCGTCCGGGTTATGGTCCGCCTGGCTGGGGCCCGCGCTACGGTCCGCGCTGGTAGCGGGTTTGACAGGGGCAGCCGGCTTTTCTAGGGTGCTGCCCTTGTCTTGACCAGGAAGCCTCGAATCGTGGACGACGATCGCATCAAGCTCGACCCCCAATGGAAAGCCGCGCTGCGCGACGAATTCGAGCAGCCCTACATGCGTCAGCTGAGCGAATTCCTCAGGCGCGAGAAGGCCGCGGGCAAGGTCATCCATCCGCCCGGTCCGCTGATCTTCAATGCCCTCAATACCACCCCTTTGGATCAGGTCAGGGTGGTCATCCTCGGCCAGGACCCCTATCACGGTCCGGGCCAGGCCCACGGGCTGAGCTTCTCGGTGCAGCCTGGCGTGCCGGCGCCGCCGTCGCTGCAGAATATCTTCAAGGAACTCAAGCGCGACCTGAACCTGCCCATTCCCAGCCACGGCTATCTGCAGCACTGGGCCGAGCAGGGCGTGCTGCTGCTCAATACCTCGCTGACCGTGGAACAGGGCAACGCCGGTTCCCACGCCAAGGCCGGTTGGCAGAGATTCACCGATCGCATCATCGAGGTGGTCAGCGCCGAGCAGGAGAACCTGGTGTTCCTGCTCTGGGGCAGCCATGCCCAGAGCAAGCAGACGCTCATCGATCCCCAGAAGCACCTGATCCTCAAGTCGGCGCATCCCTCGCCGCTGTCGGCCCATCGCGGCTTCATCGGCAACGGCCACTTCGGTCGCACCAACGAATTCCTGCGCAACGCCGGCCTCACCCCTATCGACTGGGCGCTGCCACCGCTGGCGTAGGAGGGCGCAGCCGGCCACGACCCTCGCGGTCAGGTCGCCCCTGCCGCGACTGTCCGAGACGGGCGCCGGTGGCACTGCAGGCACCAGCTCGTCCCGAACAGGAGCAGGAGGATCGCCAGGGCTTCCAGGCGAGTCGGCCAGCGCCCGTTCCAGATAAAGCCATAGGTCAGCGAGGCCAGGGTCTCGATGACGATGGCCTGGCCACTCAGGGTCAGGGGTAGCCGGCGGCTGGCCTGGTTCCAGCAGGCGCCACCGATCACCGAGGCGAGCAATGCCACGCCGGCAGCCACCAGCAGCGGCTGCAGCCAGTCCGCCGGTGCTCGCAACGCCAGCTCTTCGCCGAGCAACCAGGGCGCGGCCAGCAGGGCCTGGGCGCCGGTCATCCCGCCCAGCAGCAGGCCCCAATCGTGGGCGCCGATCGGCGTCCTGGCCAGAAGGCGCGTGTTGACCACCGCGAACCAGCTCCAGGCCAGCAGGGCGCCACAGGCGCACAGCAGGCCTAGGGCGGGCCGCTCGCCAACCGCGGGGGTGGTCAGCGTCTCGTAGCTGATCAGGACCACGCCGAGCAGCGCGCAGCAGAGCGATGGCCAGAGGCGCCCGAATCCCACAGCGCCCGCGTCGCGTTGCCCGGCCAGGGCCACCAGCAGCGGGATCAGGCCGACGATCAGGGTGGTCGCCGCGATACCGGCCTGCTTCACGCCCACGCCGACCAGGGTGTAGTAGCCCAGGTTGCCGATCAGGCTGAGCCAGAACAGGCGCGTGCCGTCGGCCCAGGTCAGCTGCCTGCGCAGTCGGCGCCAGCAGGGCAGCAACAGCCCGAGTGACACCAGTCCGTAGCAGAGAAAGCGCAGCACGGCGAACTGGGCGCCGCTCAGGTCAGGGACCAGCGCCGGGGCCAGAAAGATCACGCCCCAGCACAGGCCTGCCGCCAGCCCGTAGCCGATACCCACTGCCGACAGTTCTCGTTCCTGCATCGCGCCGTCTCCACCGATTCGACACCAGTGTGGTGACGGCGACCTGGACCGGTCTTGCGCGAGACTGCGGGGTTTTTTACCTGGACTGCTTACCTGGACTGCCTACCCCGGCAGTCGCTGACCGCGCCGCCAGGCGGCCGGGCTGATGCCCTGGCGGCGGGTCATGGCACGGGTCAGGGCGGCCTGGTCGGAAAAGCCGATGCGCAGGGCGATATCGGCGATGGGCAGACGGCTGTCGGCGAGCCAGCGCTGCGCCTGGCGCAACCGCAGGTCGGTGAGCCAGGCCTGGGGCGTCTGGGCGAAACGCTGATGGAACAGCAGGTGCAACCGGGTCAGCCCCAGGCCCGCCAGGCGGGCCATGGCCGCGTTGCTCCAGTCCCCCGCGGGCTGGGCCTCCACCTGGACCAGCAGGCGGTCGAAGGCCGAGCCGGCGGTCGCGGCGGTGAGCGACGCGAGCAGCAGACGGGTGAGTTCGGGCGCGTGTTTGTCGAGGGCGCCAGGCGAGGTCAGCTCGGCGAAGGCGAGCAGCTGGCGGGTCGCAGGCGGAATCGCCAGACCCGGCTGCCGTAGCGCGCGATCCAGGAGCGGAGCAGGCAACCAGTCGGCCGCGCAGTCGATCACCAGAAAGCGGCTGCCTGGCTCGGATTGCTGGGCATGACCGCAGTCGGGCGCCACCAGGGCCGCGAGACCGGTATGCAACCGCGTCCCGCTACGCCCGGCGAGCTCCAGCTCCATGCCGCCCTGGATGGGCAGCACCAGCTGCGCGAAGGCATGGGCATGGGGCTGGTGTTCGCCCTGATAGCGCTTGATGGCGAGACGGGGAGTCAAGGCGCACCTCGGTGGCGAAGCGGGGGGTCGAGAGCCTTGATCCTAGCATGCCGCCCCGGGCCTTACGGACCTCAACGCACCGGCTGCAGCGGCAACTCCACTTCGCCACCCTTGCTCAGGTCCACGGCCACCGGCTCCTGGGTCAGATACAGCGGGCGACCGCCGAGCAGGATGCGGCCGCTGAGCAGATAGCGCTCGCCGCTCTTGACCTTGGCCGGGGCGTAGTCGAGGCGGAAGGGCACCTGGCCTGGCTGCTTGACGAACAGGGTGCGCTGGGCCAGGCGACCGGCAGGGGTGTCGCCGGCACTGGCGCTGTAGAGGCTGACGGTGAGCTTGGCGGTGGGCGGCACCGGCTCGTTGGCGGTAAAGGTGGCCTGGCCGCTGAGGCTGGTCATGCTCGGCTGGGTCGGCATGCCAGGGGTAGTGGTCTGCGGCTGTTCGGTGGGCGGCGGTGGCGTCGCGGGGCCGGGGCGCAGCCCGCTACAGGCGCTGAGCAGCAGCGAGATGGCGAGCAGGGTGGCGATTCTTTTCATGGGTAGATCCTGGACTGAAATCGACTGCTGTGACCCATGGACGCCGGCTTAGTTGCTGGCGACCGCAGGGGATTCGGGATCCGGCAGGTCGGGCGCATCGGGTCGGTCCAGCGCCACCTGACGAATCGACAGGCGGATCTCCGCCGGCAGCACCCGCTTGCCGGCGCCTTCGGCCAGTTCGCCGAGCAATTCGTGATGGCCCAGGGTGCCGTCGTCGGCCTTGCGGAGCACCCCCTCGGCCAGCAGCGTCTGGATGAAGTGGCGAAACAGCGACTTGTCGAAGAATTCTGGCGCATTGAGGCCATGCAGCACCGACAGCCGCTGGGCCATCACGGTGCAGAGTTCTTCCAGTTGCGGCGCGGTCAGGCTGTTCTGGCCGTGATTGAGGATCAGCGCGGTGGTCATGTAGTAGCGCTGCAGGGTCTGCAGGATGGCCCGCGCCAGCAGGGTGAGGCGGACGAATTGCCGCGAGCTGGGCGCCGCACGCACGAAGACGTCGTCCTCGATGCGCAGCAGGCCGCGCTCCACCATGGCCTCCAGCCAGCCGTCCAGCACCAGGGGCAGCTCCTCGCGCTCCCAGTGGATGAACAGCTCGGCCTGCAGATAGGGATAGAGCGCCAGGGCGAATCTGTGGATCAGCTCGCGGGTCATGCGCCCGGTGTTCTGGAAGAAGCTGGCGATCAGCGCCGGGATGGCGAAGAGGTGCAGGACGTTGTTGCGGTAGTAGGTCATCAGCACCGCGTTCTGCTCGTCCAGGTAGAGGATGCGCCCCAGGGCGTCCTGCTGCTCGGAGAGGAAACCCAGGGCGCGCACCTCTTCGATGATCGCCTGGCCGTCGCCCTCGGGCAGGGTGACGCTGGTGGAGTAAGGCACCCGCTTCAGCAGATCCAGATAGAGGTCGATGGCGCGTACCAGGGCGCCTTCGTCGAGGGCCTGGCGGTTGGTCGAGAGCAGCGCCAGGGCCACTAGGTTGACCGGGGTGACGGCCGCCGCAGCATTGATGCGGCGGACCACCCGCTCGCCCAGTTCGTGGGTGACCGAATTGAACCAGGCGGGCTTCAGGTCTTCGTCGAGGGGTTCGTCGCGCCAGCCCAGACGGCGGGCATCGAGGAAGCCTTGCAGCGGGATGGGCTCGCCGAAGTTGACCCAGACCCGACCGAAGCGCTGGCGCAGGGCGCCAAAGACCTTGACCAGGTCGAAGATGGATTCCTTCTTCTTGGCCGCGCCGCGCAACTCGCCCAGGTAGGTGCGGCCCTCGAAGACCTTCTCGTAGCCGATGTACACCGGTACGAAGACGATAGGGCGCCGCGAATCGCGGAGGAAGCTGCGCAGGGTCATGGCCAGCATGCCGGTGCGTGGCTGCAGGGTCCGTCCGGTGCGCGAGCGACCGCCCTCGACGAAGTACTCGGTAGAGAAGCCGCGGCTGAACAGGCTGTGCAGGTATTCGTTGAACACCGCCGCATAGAGGGCGTTGCCCTTGAAGCTGCGCCTCATGAAGAAGGCCCCGCCACGTCTGAGGATGTTGCCCACCACCGGCATGTCCAGGTTGATGCCGGCGGCGATGTGCGGCGGGGTCAGGCCGTTCTGGAACAGCAGGTAGGAGAGCAGCAGGTAGTCGATGTGGCTGCGGTGGCAGGGCACGTAGACCACAGTATGACCGGGCGCCATCTCCTGGATCCGCTCGATGTGGCTGACCGTGACGCCGTCATAGATGCTGTTCCAGAACCAGCGCAGGCCGACGTCCAGGCAGCGCACCACCGGATAGGAGAAGTCCGAGGCGATCTCGCGCGCATAGTGCGCCGCCTCGTCTTCGATGCGCCCGGGGGTGGCCTTGCGCTGGGCGATCTCGTGGGCGATGGTCGCCCGTACCTGGGGCGCGCGGAGCAGGCCGCGCAACAGGGTACGGCGGTGCGACAGGTCCGGGCCGATCACCGCCTGGCGCACGTTGCGGAAGTGGATGCGCAGCTGCCGCATCACCAGGCGCTCCAGGCGTTGCGGATCGGGACGCTGGCTGGCCAGTTCGCCCAGCGACAGCGGCTTGGAGAATTGCACCCGGGTCAGCCGGCCCAGCACCAGGATGCGCGCCAGCTTGCGCAGCCGTCCGGTCACCACCCAGTTGTCCGCCCAGAGCAGTTTCCAGGGACTGGTCTCGCGATCCGGCGACTGGCCCCAGAAGACGCTGACCGGTACCAGCTGGACGTCTTCCAGCTGCTGCTCGGTCACCGCGGCCACCACCCGGCGCAGGGTAGGGGGTACCGAGCGCCGGGCGGGGCGCCCGCGCCAGTTCGCCTTGCCGGTGGCGTTGAAGTAGGCCAGTGGCTCGGTCTTGCTACCCAGTACCAGCGGACGTAGCGGTCGCGGCAGGCCGGCCTTGCGGCATTCCCGGTCGAGCACCGCCAGATCGCTCAGCGAGGCCTCGGGGAGGACATAGAGCACCGGCTTGGCGGGATCGATGCGGCTGAGCAGGCTGGCCGCCTGGGTGGTCTCGGAGCGGACCCAGAGATAGAGCAGGCGCTTGAGCAGCGAGAAGGCCAGCAGGCGCAGCGGCGAACGGGTCATGGAGGGCTACCGGAGTGACGGGGCGGCAGTGTGCCGGATGGCCTGGCGGGCGTAAAACCGCCCGTGTTGTTCTCTCTTCGACCCGGCAGTCGGCGGCTTGTCCCCGTTGTCGAAAAAATGCCGCTCAGATCGTCGAAAACCCGGCGTTGGCGCGGCTTTCAGCCATGATGGCACTTTGCGTAAAGAACGTTGCTTTTGCCGGGAAAGCCATGCTTTATAAGGCATCGGCGGGTTCTTGCCGATGGTCGGAATCGGGCTGCCAGCCTGGCGACCAGTCCGGCGAGCGATCTGTACCGATACAACAAAGCAACCCGAACGCCCAGCTTGTGGCGAGCGGGGATAGGAAATCCAGAAAGCTTCGGAGAGATGTGATGGGTGAGCAACGCGAAACCGGAACCGTCAAGTGGTTCAATGACGCCAAGGGATATGGATTCATTCAACGCGAAGGCGGTGCCGACGTGTTCGTTCACTACCGCGCCATCCGCGGTGAAGGTCATCGTTCTCTGAACGAAGGGCAGCAGGTGGAGTTTTCGGTGATCGAGGGCCAGAAGGGTCTCCAGGCCGAAGACGTCGCCCAGGTCTAGATCCGTTGCGCGAGGAGCGCAAGGCTCCTCGCGCCTTCAGTTCACTCGGTGCGCCAGACGATCTCTTCGACGCCCGCGTCCGTCACCTTCAGCCAGCGATCGGCGGCTTCTTCCTCTTCTTCCTCGCTCCAGCCACTCGGGGCGCAGCGCACCTGTACCTGGAGGGCTGCATAGGCATCGCGGGCGCAGGCCAGGTCATCCACCCAGGGCGACACATCGCTTTCCAGCAGCAGGCTGTGCCACTTGCCGACCGCCTTCGGCAGCCAGGTCACCGGAATCGACTCGCCGCCATAGCGCAGGGTGCATTTGAAGGTCTGTCCGTGCGCCTGCCAGACGCAGGGCATGGCGAACACCTGTTCGAGCCAGGCCGAGATGGCGTCCTGATCGACGTCCTTGAGGTAGATTTCGATATCGGGCTGGCGCATGGGGCTTAGGCTCCGGATTTGATGATCCAATCGTAACGTACTGCCACCCGCACCTCGAAGGGCTCGGCCAGGACCCGCTCGCGGCGCTCGGCGTTGACGCGCCAGCCGTGGGGCGTCATGGCCAGCAGGTCTTCGCGGTTCTGGCGCTCGGCCAGTGGCAGCACGAATTCGAGCCCCTCGCTGTGGGCCAGTTCCAGGCCCGGCGGCAGATCCTGCAGGTGCTTGTCTTCGGCATAGTCGCGCACCTCGTCATAGAGCCGCTGGCGCAGCTCCAGCAGGTGGGCGCTGGCCGGACCCAGGCGCAGGATGCCGCCGCCGGGTGCCAGCACGCGCCGGGCTTCGGCCCAGTCGATGGGGCTGAAGACGCTGGCCAGCAGCTGGCAACTGGCGTCCGGCAGCGGCAGGCGCGCCATGCTCGCCACCAGCCAGGTCAGCGCCGGGGTACGCCGGCAGGCACGGCGCACCGCCTCGCGGGAGATGTCCAGGGCATAGCCGTCGGCGGTGGGCAGGGCCTGGGCCAGGCGCGCGGTATAGAAGCCTTCGCCGCAGCCCACGTCGATCCAGCGCTGGGGCGCGCGTTCGCCGGCCAGGTGCGCCAGGCGCTCGGCCAGGGGCGCGTAGTGACCGGCATCGAGAAAGCGTCGGCGGGCCTCGACCATGGCGGCGTTGTCGCCCGGGTCCAGGCTCTTCTTGTGCTGTACCGGCAGGAGATTCAGGTAGCCCTGGCGGGCGCGGTCGAAGCGATGGCCGGCGGCGCAACCGACGCCACCCGCGAGTTCGGCCAGCGGGGCCTGGCAGAGCGGACAGGTCAGCTTCATGCCAGCAACCGTACCAGGGTGCCGTAGTACACCTCGGTCAGCAGATCCAGGTCGCTGGCCAGGACGTGCTCGTCCACCTGGTGAATGGTGGCGTTGACCGGACCCAGTTCCACCACCTGGGCGCCCAGGGTGGCGATGAAGCGACCATCCGAGGTGCCGCCGCTGGTGGAGGCTTCGGGGCGATAGCCGGTGACCGCTTCCACGCTGGCGGCGACGGCGTCGAGCAGGTCGCCCGGCTCGGTGAGGAAGGGCAGGCCGGACAGCGACCAGTCGATGTGCCAGTCCAGGCCGTGGCGATCGAGAATGGCCTCTACGCGGGCCTGCAGGCCTTCTACCGTGGATTCGGTGGAGAAGCGGAAGTTGAACAGCGCCTGCAGTTCGCCCGGCACCACGTTGCCGGCACCGGTGCCGGAATTGAGGTTGGAAATCTGGAAGCTGGTGGGCGGGAAGAAGGCGTTGCCCGCATCCCACTGCTCGGCGGCGAGATCCGCCAGGGCCTGGGCCGCCAGGTGGATGGGGTTGCGTGCGAGGTGCGGATAGGCCACATGACCCTGCTTGCCGCGCACGGTCAGGCGGCCGTTGAGCGAGCCACGGCGACCGTTCTTGACCACGTCCCCCAGCAGCCGGGTGCTGGAGGGTTCGCCGACGATGCACCAGTCCAGGCGCTCGCCGCGCGCGCGCAGGCGCTCCACCACGGCGCGAGTGCCGTGCAGGGCCGGTCCTTCCTCGTCGCTGGTAATCAGGAAGGCGATGGCGCCACGGTGGTCGGGATGGTCGGCGACGAAGCGCTCCACGGCGATGATCATGCTCGCCAGGCTGCCCTTCATGTCGGCGGCGCCGCGACCGCGCAGCATGCCGTCGGCATCCACGTGGGCATTGAAGGGGGCCTGCTGCCAGGCTTCCAGCGGGCCGGTGGGCACCACGTCGGTGTGACCGGCGAAGCACAGCACCGGACCCGCGCCGCCACGCCGCGCCCAGAAGTTGTCCACCTCTTCGATGCGCAGGGGTTCGAGGGCGAAGCCCAGGCGCTCCAGGCGCTGCATCATCAGGGCCTGGCAGCCTTCGTCCAGCGGCGTGACCGAGGCCCGGCCGATGAGGTCGCAGGCGAGTTCCAGGGTGGGGGTGAGGGCGGTGGTCATGGCGGGTCCCGGGAGGCAGCTAGGGTTCAGGGGGAGCGGTA
>NZ_WHOV01000008.1:0-71639 GCF_009765395.1 Pseudomonas sp. BAV 4579
GGACACCGCCCTTTCACGGCGGTAACAGGGGTTCGAGTCCCCTAGGGGACGCCACACTCGAAGGAAACCGCCTCACGGCGGTTTTTTTTCGTCCGCACGAAAGCCCGCCGCCAGAGTCTTTCACAGGTGCCCGTACGGGTACTCATCTGTGTTAGACCTGTAGGCCGAGTCCAAGCAAGGGGAGTGGGATGATCGTCGAGTATCTCTACAGCCTGGCCCAGGTGCCTGCCGCCGCGTGGAACGCGCTGCTGGCGGACGACCAGCCCTTTCTGCGGCATGAATTCCTTGCCACCCTGGAAGACAGTGGCAGCCTGGGGCAGGGGACCGGCTGGCAGCCGGCGCACCAGATCCTCAAGGATGACCAGGGGCACCTGCGGGCCGCGATGCCGGCCTATCTGAAGATGCACTCCTATGGCGAATACGTCTTCGACTGGGCCTGGGCCGATGCCTGCCGCCGTGCCGGGATCGACTACTATCCCAAGCTGCTGGCCGCGGTGCCCTTTTCACCGGTGCAGGGCGCGCGCCTGCTGGGCGATCCGGCTGCCTGCGCAACCCTGCTCGACGCCACCACGAGCAGCCTGGCCGATCTGGAGCTCTCCAGCCTGCATGTGAACTTCACCGATCCCAAGGCCGATGCCCTGCTCCAGGATCGCGAGGGCTGGCTGGCGCGGCTTGGCTGCCAGTTCCACTGGCATAACCGCGGCTATCGCGACTATGGCGACTTCCTCGCCGCCCTGACCTCGCGCAAGCGCAAGCAGCTGCGCAAGGAACGCGACCAGGTCGGCGGCCTGGGGGTGAGTTTCGAGTGGCGTAAGGGCGATGAGCTGAGCGAAGCCGAGTGGGACTTCGTCTATGCCTGCTACGCCAACACCTACGAGGTGCGTGACCAGGATCCCTATCTGACCCGCGCCTTCTTCAGTCTGCTGGCCGAACGGCTGCCCGCGGCGATTCGGGTGGTGCTGGTCCGCCAGGGCAGTCGGCCGGTGGCCATGGCCTTCTATCTCAAGGACGGTGACACCCTCTATGGCCGTTACTGGGGTTGCATGCAGGAATTCGACCAGCTGCATTTCGAGACCTGTTTCTACCAGGGCATCGAATACGCCATCGCCGAAGGGTTGCAGCGCTTCGATGCCGGCGCCCAGGGCGAGCACAAGCTGATTCGCGGCTTCGAGCCGACCCTGACCCGCTCCTGGCATTACCTGGTGCATCCGGGCCTGAGAGCGGCCGTGGCGGAGTTTCTCGACCAGGAGCGCGAAGGCGTTCAGGCCTATGCGCGGCGGGCCGCCGAGGCCTTGCCCTATCGCCAGGAAGACGGCGCGGCGCCATGCTGAGCTATCTCTGGTTCTTCTTGGCGGCGCTGTTCGAGATCGCCGGCTGCTATGCCTTCTGGCTCTGGCTACGGCTGGATCGCAGTCCCTGGTGGATAGCGCCCGGGCTTGCCAGCCTGGTGCTCTTCGCCCTGCTACTGACCCGTATCGAGTCGGCCTACGCCGGGCGCGCCTATGCGGCCTATGGCGGCATCTATGTGGTGGCGTCGCTGGGCTGGCTGGCGCTGGTCGAGCGCACCCGACCGACCTGGACGGATCTGGCGGGCGGGCTGCTGTGCGTGGCCGGGGCGCTGGTGATCCTGCTGGCGCCGCGCGGCAGTGCCTGACAGGCGCGAGGCGCGCTAGTCGTTCAGCAATTCGGGCGGTACATCGCGGCGCAGTACCAGCTGGCACAGCGCACTGTCCGGATCGAAGAGGATGACGGCCTCGCCGGTTTCCAGGGCACGGCGAGCGCGCTGGGTACGGGTCGCCAGGGGGGTTTCGTCACCGTTGTCGGTGCCGTCGCGGGTGACGAAGTCTTCCAGCAGGTTGTCGAGGGTGGCGGCAGCGAGCTGGTCGTGGGGGATGATCATCGAGAGGTGCCTGGAAAAAGGCGCCCAGGATACCCCAGGCGCTTGGTTCGAACGCTATTTGCTGCCGTCGCCGACGACCTCCTCCAGCGGCGGCAGGTGCGTCTGGTTGTCCATCTGGGTGTCTTCCGGCAGCAGCTGGTGACCGAACCGATCCAGCGAGCTGTCGGCCGGTTGCGCATCGCTGTCGAACACCGGCGGGCTGAGCATGTAGCCGGTCAGCAGCTGGCTGAGCGCCGCCAGGCTGACGATATGGGTGCGTTCGTAGCCGTGGGTGGCGTCGCAGCCGAAGGCCAGCAGGGCGACCCGCACGTCCTGGCCGGAACTGATCGCCGAGTGGGCGTCGCTGTAGTAGTAGCGGAACAGGTCACGGCGCACCGGGATGTCGTTGCGTTGCGCCAGGCGCAGCAGGTGCCGTGACAGGTGATAGTCGTAAGGGCCAGCGGAGTCCTGCATGGCCACGCTGACGCGGTGCTCGTCGGAGCGCTGTCCGGGCGCCACGGGGGCGATGTCGATGCCGACGAATTCGCTGACGTCCCAGGGCAGGGCACCGGCGGCGCCCGAGCCCACCTCCTCGGTGATGGTGAACAGCGGGTGGCAATCGATGGGTGGGGTCTGGCCGGTTTCCTTGAGCATCTTCAAGGCGGTGAGCAGGGCGGCGACGCCGGCCTTGTCGTCCAGATGGCGCGAACTGATGTAGCCGCTGTCGGTGAACTCCGGCAGCGGATCGAAGGCGACGAAGTCGCCGACCTGCACGCCCAGCTGCTCGGTCTCGTGGCGACTCTTGGTCACGGCGTCCAGGCGCAATTCGATGTGGTCCCAGGTCACCGGCATCTTGTCGATTTCGGTGTTGAAGGCGTGGCCGGAGGCCAGCAGTGGCAGCACGCTGCCTCTCAGGGTACCGTCATCGGTGAACAGGCTGACGCGGCTGCCTTCGGCGAAGCGGCTCGACCAGTGGCCCACGGCCGCCAGGCCCAGACGGCCGTTGTCCTTGATCTCGCGGACGATGGCGCCAATGGTGTCCAGATGCGCGGAGACGGCGCGATCCGGACTCTCCTTGTGGCCCTTGATGGTGGCGCGGATGGTGCCGCGGCGGGTCAGCTCGAAGGGGATGTCCAGTTCGTTGAGCCGTTCGGCGACGTACATGACGATGGTGTCGGTGAAGCCCGTGGGGCTGGGGATCGCCAGCATGTCCAGCAGGACCTTGCGCAGGTAATCCAGATCGGGCTCGGGCAAGCGATTCATAGCGGAACCTCCCGGGACAGCGGGAACAGCAGGTCGATGAAGCGTTCGGCGGTGGGACGCGGCTCGTGGTTGGCCAGGCCCGGTCGCTCGTTGGCTTCGATAATGACGTAGTCGGGTGAGTCGGCGGCTGGGACCAGCAGGTCCATGCCGGTGACCGGGATGTCCAGAGCGCGCGCTGCCTGGATGGCCGCGTCAGCAACCACCGGATGCAGACTATCGGTGACATCCTCCAGGATGCCGCCAGTATGCAGGTTGGCCGTCTTGCGCACGGCCAGGTGGGTGCCGGCGGGCAGCACGCTGTCCCAGTCGTGACCGGCGCCGCGGATGGCGCGTTCGGTTTCCTCATCCATCGGGATGCGCGACTCGCCGCCGGTAGCGGCCTGACGGCGTCGGCTCTGGGCTTCGATCAGGTCCCGGACGCTGTGCTGGCCATCGCCGACGATTTCCGCCGGCCGGCGAATGGCCGCGGCCACCACCTCGTGACCAATGACCACCACCCGCAGGTCGAGGCCCTGGTGAAAGCTTTCCAGCAGCACGCGATCATCATGGCGCCGCGCCGCCTGGATGGCGGTGGCAAGGTGCTCGGCGTCGCGGATGTCCACGGCCACGCCCTTGCCCTGTTCGCCATTGACCGGCTTGACCACCAGGGCGCCATGCTTCTCCAGAAAGGCGGTGTTGTCTTCGTCGCTGCCCGCCAGTTGCTGCTCGGGGACTTTCAACCCGGCGCGGGCCAGGGCGCGACTGGTCAGCACCTTGTCGGCGCAGAGGGTCATGGTGACTGCCGAGGTGAGGTCGGTGAGGGATTCGCGGCAGCGGATGCGCCGGTTGCCCTGGATCAGGGTGAAGAGGCCGCCTTCGGCATCGTCCACCTGCACCTCGATGCCGCGCCGCAGGGCTTCGTCGACGATGATGCGTGCATAGGGATTCAGCTCGGCGGCAGGGCCGGGGCCGAGGAACAGCGTCTGATTGATGCCGTTCTTGCACTTGATGGCGAAGGTCTGCAGCGGGCGGAAACCCAGCTTGTCGTAGAGTCGCTTGGCCTGCAGGTTGTCATGCAGCACCGACAGATCCAGGAAGGCGAGGCCGCGACTGGCATAGTGTTCGATCAGATGGCGCACCAGCGCCTCGCCGACACCGGGTCGGCTGCACTCGGGCGAGACCGCCAGGCACCACAGCGAGGAGCCGCCATCGGGATCCCGGAAGGCCTTGACGTGATTGAGACCCATCACCGAGCCGATGATGGCGCCGCTGTCGTCGTCTTCCGCCAGCCAGTAGACCGGACCACCCTTGTGCCGCGGCGTCAGCCGCTCGGTGTCGACGGGCAGCATATGGCGCTGCTGATAGAGCCGGTTGATCTCGCTCCAGTCCTGCGCGGAGCAAGCGCGGCGAATACGAAAGCCGCGGTAGATCCGGCGGGCTGGGCGATAGTCACTGAACCAGATCCGCAGGGTATCGCTGGGGTCGAGAAACAGCTGTTGTGGCGCCTGGGCCAGCACCTGATGGGGCGCGGCCACATAGAGGGCGATGTCGCGTTCTCCGGGCGTTTCGGTGAGCAGTTCCTTGGCCAGACTGGCGGGGTCGGGATAGGTATGGCCGATAAGCAACCGCCCCCAGCCACACTGCAGGGCGAGCGGCTGGCAGGTTGGCTGGTCGCCTTCCGCCAGGCGTGCCTGCAGCCGTTCGTAGGAGGGCGTCTGGGCACGCTGGAGGCGCTGGTTGTAGCTGGTCGCTTTCATGCGTCTTGCACCCTCACAGTCCGTGTTCGCTCATCCAGAGGTTGAGCGCGGCGAGTTGCCAGAGCTTGGAACCGCGCAGGGGCGTGATGCGATCGGCCGGATTGGTCAGCAGCCGATCGATCTCGGCGGTGTCGAACAGGCCGCGATCCTGGCTGGGATCCAGCAGCAGTTCGCGGACCCAGGTCAGGGTGTTGCCTTCCAGGTGCTTGAGGCCCGGCACCGGGAAATAGCCCTTGGGTCGGTCGATCACCTCTTGAGGAATGACCTTGCGCGCGGCGGCCTTGAGTACCTGCTTGCCGCCATCGCCCAATTTGAACTCGGCGGGAATGCGCGCCGAGAGTTCAGCCAGGCGATAGTCGAGGAAGGGCACCCGGGCTTCCAGGCCCCACGCCATGGTCATGTTGTCGACCCGCTTGACCGGGTCATCCACCAGCATCACGGTGCTGTCCAGGCGCAGGGCCTTGTCGACCCCGGCGCTGGCGCCCGGCTTGGCGAAGTGCTGACGGACGAAGGCTTCGGCGGCGTCCTCCTCCAGGCGCACACCCGCCTGCACGGTGGCGGCGTACTGGGCGTAGTCGCGATCGAAGAAGGCGGCGCGGTAGGCGGCGAAGGGATCGGCGGCGCCATGTACCTGGGGATACCAGTGGTAGCCGGCGAAGAGTTCGTCCGCACCCTGACCGCTCTGCACCACCTTGCAGTGCTTGGAGACCTCGCGCGACAGCAGGTAGAAGGCGATGCAGTCGTGACTGACCATCGGCTCGCTCATGGCGGAGAAGGCACGCGGCAGTTGCTGGATGATCTCGTCTTCGGCGATGCGCAGTTGATGGTGGCGAGTGCCGTAGTGATTGGCGATCAGATCGGAATACTGGAATTCGTCGCCGCGCTCGCCACCGGCATCCTCGAAGCCGATCGAGAAGGTCAGCAGGTCCTTGACCCCCGAATCGTGCAGCAGGCCCACCAGCAGACTGGAATCCACCCCACCGGACAGCAGCACCCCGACCTCGCGCGCCGCACGCTGGCGAATCGCCACGGCGTCCTTGAGACCCTGCAGGACCCGCTCGGCCCAGTCGTCCAGGGTATAGCGGCGCTCGTCTTCACGGGGGCCGTAGTCCAGGTTCCACCAGGTCTCCTGGTGCTGCTGGCCGGACGCATCCACGGTCATCCAGGTCGCCGGCGGCAGCTTCTGCACGCCTTGCAGGATGGTGCGCGGCGCCGGTACCACCGCATGGAAGTTCAGGTAGTGATTGAGGGCGACTGGATCGATACGGGTGTCGATGTCACCGGCTTCCAGCAGGGCCGGCAGGCTGGAAGCGAATCTCAGGCGCTTGTCGGTGAACGAGAGATACAGTGGCTTGATCCCCAGGCGATCCCGGGCGATGAACAGCCGGCCACTGTCACGCTCCCAGATGGCGAAGGCGAACATGCCATTGAGCTTGGGCAGCATGTCCTTGCCCCAGGCGTGATAGGCCTTGAGCAGGATCTCGGTGTCACCCCCGGAATAAAAGCTATAACCCTTGGCTTCCAGCTCGATACGCAGTTCCGGATAGTTGTAGATGGCGCCGTTGAACACCATGGACAGACCCAGTTCCGGCTCGATCATGGGTTGGCCCGAAGCTTCCGCCAGATCCATGATCTTCAGCCGGCGATGGCCCAGGGCGACCGGTCCCTGGCTGTGGAAGCCCCAGGCATCGGGTCCGCGCTGTTCGAGGCGGTGGGTAATACGCTCCACCACGCTGATGTGTGCGGGTTGTTGATCGAAACGAAGCTCTCCGGCGATGCCGCACATGGTTCTGTGCCTCTTGAATCCTTGGGATGCGGCGCGGTGAGTTCAATCCCGAACCCGGCGTGCGCATCCAATGCGTGTGGACTTCTCGCGATCCTTGAGAAGCCAATGCAGGGGCACTGTGCGTGTGGGAGGCGTGGAGCGGACAGGTCGTCTGTCTGGCGCTCCAGGTCTGAACGCACGCATTGACCGACAGCAGGTCTCAGAGAGGGTGGGGTGCCGCCGGTCAGGGCCTCAGGTTACGAGCCCCAGGCGCGGCGGATGGTTCCATCGAAAAGCCCGTGGCTGCCGCCACCGTCACAGGAGCGGCTGTCAAACTGGCTTGCTTATGTTATAATGTATCTTTATCAGGCCCAGCGATGACTTGTCGTCGTCGACGCCCCAGACCAGGAGACGCCTCATGAGACCCGGTATCCATCCCAACTACCGTCCCGTGCTGTTCCATGACACCACCTCGGACACCTACTTCCTCATCCGCTCCACCGCCGAGAGCGATCGGACCCAGGAATATGAAGGGGAGACCTATCCCTACATCAGCCTGGACGTATCCAGCGCCTCCCACCCTATCTACACCGGCGAGCAGCGCCAGATGAAGGTCGAAGGTCGTGTCTCGAGCTTCAACAAGAAGTTCGCCGGCTTCCCGGGCGGCAACAGCAAGTAAGCCCCCCGCGAGCAGCGCGCCGACTCAGCGCGCGCTGCTGACCCCTTCCAGGGTGGCGAAGGAGGTGTCCTTGGCAGTCAGCAGGAAATCCTGCATGAAAGGCGCCTCCAGCATGTCTTCGCGGATCGCCGCATAGAGCGTCGCATACAGCCCCTTCTCACCGAGTCGGCGCGCGGTGACATAGCCGCGTGAGCTGTATTCGTGAATCGCCCAGTTGGGCAGGCAGCAGACGCCACGACCCGACGCCACCAGCTGCAGCATCATCACCGTCATCTCCGCCGTGCGAATCGACAGCGGCTCGACGTCGGCCGGATCGAGAAAGCGGGTGAAGATATCCAGTCGATCGCGTTCCACCGGATAGGTGATCTGCGTTTCCTGGGCGAGGTCCTCAGGGACGATATAGGGACGCTGCGCCAGCGGATGCTGGTTGGCCACCGCCAGCAGGGCCTCGTAGGTGAACAGTGGCACGTAGGTGACGCCCGAAAGGTCCACCGGATCGGCCGTCACCACCAGATCCAGATCGCCTCGGGCCAGGGCCGGCAGGGGCGCGAAGGAGAACCCGGAGGCCAGGTCCAGCTCCACTTCCGGCCAGGAATCACGGAATTGGTCGATGGTGGGCATCAGCCACTGGAAGCAGCTGTGGCATTCGATGGCCATGTGCAGCCGTCCCGCGGTCCCGCCCACCAGCCGCGCCAGGTCCCGCTCGGCACTGCGCAGATGCGGCAGCACCGCGTCTGCGGTCTGCAGCAGCCGCAGGCCGGCACTGGTGAAGCGGATGGGCTTGGTCTTGCGGATGAACAGTGGGGTACCCAGGCGCTCTTCCAGTTCCTTGAACTGATGGGAGAGGGCGGATTGGGTTAGGTGCAGGCGCTCCGCGGCTTCCACCAGGCTGGAGGATTCGCGGAGAGCATGCAGGGTTTTCAGGTGACGGAGTTCGAACATGGCGCTGGCGCTGGAGATAAAGCCGCATTATGAAGACTTTTCATGGTGCTGGCCATCTTTCGCCGCGCCAGTTATTGCAGAATCCACTGCGATTGATGAGACGATTGCCCCCGAGCAGGTTGCCCGCCCGGGGACAGACCAGCATCCCACTCAGGCGGCGTTGCTGTCCTTGCTGGCCTGGGCAGGTTCCGAGTGCGCAAGGAAGTCTTCCAGCGCAGCCCGTTCGGCATCGTTGAACACCAGGCCCAGCTTGGTCCGCCGCCAGAGCACGTCATCGGCACTGGTGACCCACTCGTATCGCTGCAGGTACTCGACTTCCCGCGCGTACAGGTCGCCACCTATCACCTCGCCCAGCGTCTCCACCGAGCGTCCGTCACCCAGCAGGGTCCAGACCCGGCTGCCATAGGTGGTTGCCCAACGCTGCGCGAGGGCCGGCGTCAGACCACTGACCTTGTCCAGCAACTCGCGGGTCAGCGCCTGGGGTGTGGTCATGTTCTCGCCACCGGGCAGCGGTGCCGATGCGGTCCAGCTGTTGCCCAGCTGCGGGAAGAAGGGCTGCAACTGCGCCATCGCCGACTCGGCGAGCTTGCGGTAGGTGGTCAGCTTGCCCCCGAACACCGACAGCAGCGGGGCACCCTGCTCCTCGGCCAGCGACAGGGTGTAGTCGCGGGTGATGGCGGAAGGGTTGTCCGATTCGTCGTCGCACAGCGGGCGTACGCCGGAGAAGGTATGCAGAACGTCGTCGCGGCTGAGCTGCTTGCGGAAGTGGGCATTGGCCACGCCCAGCACGTAGTCGATTTCCTGGTCGGTGATGGTCACCTTGGCCGGATCGCCCTGGTACTCGCGATCCGTGGTACCGACCATGGTGTACTGGCCGAGATAGGGAATGGCGAAGACGATGCGGCGATCTTCGTTCTGCATGATGTAGGCCTGCTCGCCTTCGTACAGCTTGGGCACGATGACATGGCTGCCCTGGATCAGGCGGATCCCGTAGGGCGACTTCTGCTGCAGGTCCTGGCGAATGAAGCTGGCGACCCAGGGGCCGGCGGCGTTGACCAGGCCCTTGGCGCGGATCTGCTGGCGCCCTTGAGGACCTTCGACCTCGACCTCCCAGTGACCTTCGACGCGACGGGCGCTGACGCAGCGAGTGCGGGTCACGATGTCGGCACCCTTGTCACGCGCCTGCATGGCGTTGAGCACCACTAGGCGGGCATCGTCCACCCAGCAGTCGGAATATTCGAAGCCGCGCTTGATCTCGGCCTTGAGCGGGCCCTGGGCATCGAACTTCAGGCCACGGGAACCCGGCAGCTTTTCGCGCTTGCCAAGGTGGTCATAAAGGAAGAGACCGGCGCGGATCATCCACGCCGGGCGCAGGTGCGGGCGGTGGGGCAGGACGAAGCGCATCGGCTTGACGATATGGGGTGCCTTGGCCAGCAGCACCTCACGCTCGGCGAGGGCTTCGCGCACCAGGCGGAATTCGTGATGTTCCAGATAGCGCAGGCCGCCGTGGATCAGCTTGCTGCTGGCGGACGAGGTATGGCTCGCCAGGTCGTCGCGTTCACAGAGAAACACCGACAGACCCCGACCGGCGGCATCGGCCGCGATGCCTACGCCGTTGATGCCACCGCCGATGACGGCGAGATCGTAAATCCGGGGAGTTGCAGTGGGTGCCTGGGCCATGGTGCCTCCTGTGAAACGAACATAATTATTCGGTTTCGAACATAATAGCCCAGCAAAAACTCAGGTTCTAGCCAGGTCTGTGTCTTCAGACCACTAAAACGAAAAAAAACGAATATAGAGCGAAGCCAGGCGACGAATGGTCGTCGCCATGGAGGGTCAGCGCGGGCGCGCCACTTCCACCTTGACCTGCCATTCCTGCAGGCAGCGGGCGAAGGCGGGTGACGGCTCGCGCTCGGTGAAGAGCTGGTCGATCTGTTCCAGGCTGCCTAGGCGGATCATGGCGTTGCGGCCGAACTTGCTGGAATCGGCGGCAAGAAACACCTGGCGGGCGTTATGGATGATGGCCTGGGACACGCAGACCTCCTGGTAGTCGAAGTCCAGCAGGGTGCCGTCCTCGTCGATGCCGCTGATGCCGACCAGGGCATAGTCGACCTTGAACTGCTTGATGAAGTCGGCGGTCGCCTGGCCCACCACGCCGCCGTCGCTGCGCACCTTGCCGCTGGCGATCAGGACGTCGAAGTCGTCCTTGGCACTGAGGATGTTGGCCACGTGGAGGTTGTTGGTAATGACCTTGAGGCTGCGATGCCCGAGCAGGGCATGGGCGATGGCCTCGGTGGTGGTGCCGATGTTGATGAACAGCGAGGCATGGTCGGGTACGGTGGCGGCCACGGCTTCGGCGATCAGGCGCTTCTCCTCGCGCATCTGGCCGGCCCTCATGCTGTATTCGGTGTTTTCCACGCTGGAGTCGTGGGCAGCGCCGCCATGGTAGCGCCGCAGCAGGCCGGCCTCGGCAAGCTGGTTGATGTCGCGGCGGATCGTCTGCGGGGTAACGGAGAAATGCTGGGCCAGCTCTTCGATGCTGACGTAGCCGCGCTCACGGACCAGTTCGAGAATCTGCTGTTGGCGAGGCGCCAGGCTCATTGCGGCTTCCTTGAGGTGATCGAGTAAATTCACAGAGGATGCCGTAGGTCTTTCCGGGTGGAAAGCGCTTGTCGCGCAAAGCAAGACCGGCGTCGGAAGACGCCGGTCTCATGGGGAGCCGTCCGGAAGGCCGCCGGGCAACCGCCGGCAGCCTCCGCAACGGAGTCACTCAGTCCAGGGCCCAGCCGCGGGTACGCTCGACGGCCTTTTTCCAGCCCTTGTACAGGGTGTCTCTCTTGGTCGGGTCGCAGGCCGGCTCGAAGACCCGTTCGATGGTGCTCTTGCTGCGCAACTCGTCCAGGCTGCTCCAGAAACCGGTGGCGAGACCGGCCAGGTAGGCCGCGCCAAGGGCGGTGGTCTCCTTCATTACCGGCCGCTCGACCCGGGTGCCGAGCACGTCCGACTGGAACTGCATCAGGAAGTTGTTGGCGGTGGCGCCACCGTCCACCCGCAGGGACTTCAGGGCTTCGCCGGCATCCTGCTGCATGGCATCCAGCACATCGCGGGTCTGGAAGGCGATGGATTCCAGGGTGGCGCGGATAATGTGGTCCACCTTGACGCCACGGGTCAGGCCGAACAGCGCGCCGCGGGCATAGGGATCCCAGTAGGGCGCGCCCAGGCCGGTGAAGGCCGGGACCAGGTAGACGCCGTTGCTGTCGGTCACCTTGGTGGCGAAGTACTCGGAGTCCAGGGAGTCGTTGATCACCTTGAGTTCGTCGCGCAGCCACTGGACGGTGGAGCCACCGTTGAAGATGGCGCCTTCCAGGGCGTAGTTGACCTCGCCGCGCGGACCGCAGGCGATGGTGGTCAGCAGGCCGTGCTGGGACTGTACCGCCTTCTCGCCGGTGTTCATCAGCAGGAAGCAACCGGTGCCATAGGTGTTCTTGGCCTGGCCGGGTTCCACGCACATCTGGCCGAACAGCGCCGCCTGCTGGTC
This sequence comes from Pseudomonas sp. BAV 4579, assembly GCF_009765395.1. Classification (NCBI taxonomy): domain Bacteria; kingdom Pseudomonadati; phylum Pseudomonadota; class Gammaproteobacteria; order Pseudomonadales; family Pseudomonadaceae; genus Pseudomonas; species Pseudomonas sp. BAV 4579. Next base: position 11,803 of record NZ_WHOV01000008.1, read on the forward strand.
GCCGGCGATACCGGCGATGGGGATCCCGGTGGTCTGGCTGCTACCCAGGTGCGCGTGGCCATAGACCTCGGAGGAGGACTTCACTTCCGGCAGCATCTCGCGCGGGATGTCCAGCACCTCGAGCATGGTGGCGTCCCACTCGCGCTTGTGGATATCGAACAGCAGGGTGCGCGAGGCGTTGGTGTAGTCGGTCACGTGGGCCTGACCCTGGGTCATCTTCCAGATCAGCCAGGTATCGACGGTACCGAACAGCAGCTCGCCGCGGCGGGCGCGTTCACGGCTGCCTTCGACATGGTCGAGGATCCACTTGATCTTGGTGCCCGAGAAGTAGGGGTCGATCACCAGGCCGGTGGTCTTGCGGATATGGTCTTCCATGCCGTCGCGCTTGAGCTGGTCGCAGATCGCGGTGCTCTGGCGGCTCTGCCAGACGATGGCGTTGTAGATGGGACGACCGGTGGTCTTGTCCCAGACGATGGCGGTTTCGCGCTGATTGGTGATGCCGATGGCGGCGATCTGCTCGTTGCTGATGCTGGCCTGGGCCAGCGCCTCGACGAACACCGCGCTCTGGGTGGCCCAGATCTCCATGGGGTCATGCTCGACCCAGCCGGCCTGCGGGTAGATCTGCGCGAATTCGCGCTGGGCGATGGTCACCACGTTGGCATTGCGGTCCAGCACGATGGCGCGCGAGCTGGTGGTGCCCTGGTCGAGCGCGACGATGTACTGCTTGTTCTGGTCGGTCATGGTCTTGTTCCTTATTGTGATTCGCGGCGATCAGGACGCTTTGGAGGCGGAGGTCACTTCGGTACGGGCACTGTCCTCGGCCTTGGCCGGGACGTCGCAGGCACCCGAAGCCAGGCCGGGCAGATGGCGGCAGATCAGCGCCTTGTAACCGGCGGCGCCCAGGCAGGCACCGACGATGGGGCCGAAGATGGGCACCAGGAAGTAGGGGATGTCACGGCCACCGGTGAAGGCGATTTCGCCCCAGCCGGCAAAGAAGGTCATCAGCTTGGGTCCGAAATCGCGAGCCGGGTTCATGGCGAAGCCGGTCAGCGGACCCATGGAGCCACCGATCACGGCGATCAGCAGGCCGATCAGCAGGGGGGCGAGCGGGCCACGGGGCAGACCGTTGCCGTCATCGGTGAGGGCCATGATCATGGCCAGCAGGATGGCGGTGATGACGGCCTCGACCAGGAAGGCCTGGCCCACCGACAGGGACGGATGGGGATAGGTGGAGAAGACGCCGGCCAGCTCCAGGCTCGCCTGGCTGCCGCGGACCATGTGATGGGCCTGTTCATAATCGAAAAACAGGCTGCTGTAGAGGCCGTAGACCAGCGCCGCACCGCAGAAGGCGCCGGCCACCTGGGCCAGGATGTAAGCCGGGACCTTGCGTCTTTCGAAGCCACCGAACAGCCAGAGGGCGATGGTGACGGCCGGACTGAGATGCGCGCCGGAGACGCCGGCGGACAGGTAGACCGCCATGCTCACGCCGACGCCCCAGATGATACTGATCTCCCAGAGGCCGAGAGTAGCGCCGCCGACCTTCGCGGCCGCCACGCAACCGGTACCGAAAAAGATGAGGAGGGCTGTGCCGAGGAATTCGGCGATGCATTGACCGCGTAGCGTTGGAGCCGGAAGAGTACTCATGGAGGAGCCTCGTGGTTGTTGTATTTATAGGTGGCCGGAGAGCCATTTGTTCGCAACCGAAAATCTAATTTCAAATATGAAAACTGTCAAAGCTCCTGAGCGCAAAAACAGTGACGACGTTCGACAATTCATTGCCGATGCGACGCCGCCTGCTATTTTGGTCATAGGACTTCTGGCGACAACCGGCCGATTGGCAGGTCTCAAGATGTGGCCGTCGTGGCCAGGGATCAGCAGAGGCCGGATACCCGCGCGACGTCGATGCTTGCTGTTTCCCTTCTTCTGCTCAGGTAGCGCGCATGCCCCTAGAATTCCATCAGGTCGATGCCTTCACCGATCAGCCCTTCCGTGGCAATCCCGCCGCCGTCTACCGCCTGGACAGCTGGCCAGCCGACGAGCTGCTGCAGCGGATCGCCACCGAGCACAATCTTTCGGAGACTGCCTTCGTGGTGTGGGAAGGGGATACCTGGCGCATCCGCTGGTTTACCCCGCGGACCGAGATGCCCCTGTGCGGTCATGCCACCCTGGCTGCCGCGCACATCCTGTTCGAGGTCTATGGCGAAGCAGGTGATCGCCTGGACTTCATCAGTCAGTCGGGTGCCCTGCGGGTGTTTCGCGAAGCCGATGGGCTGCTGGCGCTGGATTTCCCCGCGCTGGTGCCCACGGAGCAGGGGGTCACTCCCGAGCTGGAACGCGCCCTGCGGGTCTCGCCAGTGGATGCCCTGGCGGCAGACAAGCTGCTGGTACTGCTGGAGTCGGAGCAGGCGGTGCGTGACTGCAAACCGGATATGGCGGCCATCGCCCGGCTCCCCTGGCAAGGCGTCATCGTGACCGCGCGGGGGCAGGAGGTGGACTTCGTTTCGCGCTTCTTCGCCCCGGCGGTGGGCGTGGATGAAGATCCCGTCACCGGATCGGCGCATTGCAGCCTGATTCCCTACTGGTCGCGCCGGCTGGCCAAGCGGATGCTCACCGCCCAGCAGCTTTCGGCCCGGGGTGGGCAGCTCAGGTGTCGACTGGAGGGCGACCGGGTCAGTATCGCCGGGCGCGCGGTGACGGTGCTGCGTGGCCAGCTGTTGTTGTAGCGAAACGGCCTCGACTGCCTGACGCAGCCGAGGCTTCTGCCAGGTTCAGGCGTGCAGCGGCGGCTTGATGAGGAATTCGAGCAGCGCCTTCTGCGCATGCAGGCGATTTTCGGCTTCGTCCCAGACCACGGCGCGGGGATCGTCCAGCAGGGTGTGGCTGATCTCTTCCCCGCGGTGGGCCGGCAGGCAGTGCATGAACAGCACGTCGGGCGCGGCGCCATCCAGCAGTTGGGCGGTGACCTGGTAGGGCTTGAAGGCCGCCAGGCGCAGGCGGGTTTCCTCCTCTTGGCCCATGGAGGTCCAGACGTCGGTACTGACCAGATGGGCCTGGGCCACCGCCTCGCGTGGATCCCGGGTCAGCTGCACGCGGTCGCCGGCGCGTTCGAGGAAGCGCGGATTGGGCTCATAGCCTTCCGGGCAGGCGATGCGCAGGCTGAAGTCGAGCTGCTCGGCCGCCTCGATGTAGCTGTTGCACATGTTGTTGCCATCGCCGATCCAGGCCACGGTCTTGCCGCGGATATCGCCCCGGTGTTCGAAGAAGGTCTGCATGTCGGCGAGCAGCTGGCAGGGGTGCAGATCATCCGACAGGCCATTGATCACCGGTACCCGGGAGTGCGCGGCGAAGGTGGTGAGCATCTCGTGGGCATAGGTACGGATCATCACGCCGTCGAGCATGCTCGACATGACGCGGGCGCTGTCCGGGACAGGTTCGCCGCGACCAAGTTGGGTATCACGGGAAGAGAGGAAGATCGCCTGGCCGCCGAGCTGGATCATGCCGGCCTCGAAGGAGAGGCGGGTACGGGTCGAGGCCTTCTCGAAGATCATGCCCAGGACGCGATTGCGCAGGGGCTCGTGCAGCACACCCCCGTTGCGCAGGGCCTTGAGCTTGATGCCGCGTGCGATGAGTTGCCGGAGTTCCGCGGGGGAACAGTCCATGAAAGAGAGAAAGTGGCGAACCGTCATTTCGTTACCCTAGCGTCCCGTCCCGGTAACGGCCGTCCACGGAGGACGCGGCGAACCTGAGAGCATGCCGTTTCAAACGGCGGAAAGACCAAAGGCGAAATGGTATAAGTTCATGTCGCATTTTACCACCGTCCCGGGCTAGGCCCTTCGTTTCGGGCGCCTAGCCTGGGCGGGGATAGTGGAGGAGAGACGCCTTACAGCAGGTCGGCGGGGACGTTGCCGCCGTTGTCGGCCAGCTTCTGCAGAACGGCCTTGTGCAGCCACATGTTCATCTGGGCAGAGTCGCCCAGCTTGTCGGCGGGGCAGTTCAGTTCCTTGGCCAGTTCCTGGCGTGCGGTCAGGCTGCTGTCCAGGTCGAGGAGCTTGAGCAGGTCGACGATGGAGGTCTTCCAGTTGAGCTGTTCGCCTTTCTGGGCGGCCAGACCGTCAAGCTTGGCGGCGACGTCCACCTGGCTCATATGGCTGCCAGCACCTGCGGGGGCGGTGCTACCGGCGGGCGTGGTGGTCTCGGTGGCGCCGGTAGTGGGCGCGGCGGCAGAGGTGTCCGCGTGGGCTTCACCGATGCCGAGCTTGGATAGGATGGTGCTGAACAGGCTCATGGAGTTCTCCTGGGGGGTGTTGGATCAGGCGCACCGAGCGGCGCCTACCCTTAACCTGACCACGGCCGCGTCCGCAAAGTTTGCTCGGCGGCGCGCCGGATCGTCGTCGTGGCGGCGAACGGTGGTGCCGGAGCGTGGTCGATTTGCAGGTCGAGCCGCGCCTGTCATGGGCTGGACGTCGCGGAAATCCCGGCGTTCCACCGGCCTTTCCGTTACAATCGTCCCACCGTATTAGCGAGGTGCATCGTGGAAATCATCGATACCATCAAAGACCAGATTGCCAACAATCCCGTGCTGCTCTACATGAAGGGTTCGCCGAACGCGCCTCAGTGCGGCTTCTCTTCCCGCGCCGCTCAGGTGCTGATGGCCTGTGGCGAAAAATTCGCCTATGTCGACATCCTGCAGAATCCGGAAATCCGCGCCAACCTGCCCAAGTACGCCAACTGGCCGACCTTCCCCCAGCTGTGGGTTGGCGGTGAGCTGGTCGGCGGCAGTGACATCCTGGCCGAGCTCTATGAGAAGGGCGAGTTGCAGACCCTGATCAAGCAAGCCGTGGAAACCAAGGACGCCTGAGTCCCTGGCCCATAAAAAAGCCCGCAGCGTGCGGGCTTTTTTATGGGCGGCTGCCCGATCAATCGTCGTCGTCATGCATCTGCGACTGGATGTAGTTCTCGATCCCGACACTGGCGATCAGACTCAGCTGGGTCTCCAGCCAGTCGATATGCTCTTCTTCGGATTCGAGGATGCTCTTGAGCATGTCGCGGCTCACGTAGTCCCGCACGCTTTCGCAGTAGGTGATGGCTTCACGCAGGTCGGCCACGGCGCTGATTTCCAGGCGCAGGTCGCACTGGATCATCTCCTGGGTGTTTTCGCCGATCATCAGCTTGCCCAGGTCCTGGAGATTGGGCAGGCCTTCCAGGAACAGGATGCGCTCGATCAGGCGATCGGCGTGCTTCATCTCGTCGATGGATTCCTTGTACTCGTGATGGCCGAGTTTGCGGATACCCCAGTCGTTGTACATCCGCGAGTGCAGGAAATACTGGTTGATGGCCACCAGTTCGTTGCCGAGGATCTTGTTCAAATGCTGGATGACGGTGATATCGCCTTTCATGGCCGGACCTGCAAATCGGGTGGGATTGCCGGCAGTCTGAGCGTGGGAGGGCCCTTTGTCAAAAGCTTAAGTTGTTGAAAAATCGACGAAAATCGAACGGTAATCGAAAGCTTTTCCATCCTTTCCGTAAGCGTTTGATTAGACAATAAAAAAGCCGGACCCAAGGTCCGGCTTTTTTTGCAGGGGCATCGCTCAGGCGCGCGGCACGTCCAGCGCATAGGCGAGCTGCTGGGCGCCTTGCAGCTCACCGAGGGTTTCCTTGACCACCTGCTTGGCGAGGCAGGCGCACTTGCCGCACTGGGTGGCGCAACCCGTGCTTTCCCGGACTTCCCGATAGCTGCAGCAGCCCTCATAGATGGCTTCGCGAATCTGCTTGTCGGTCACGCCACGGCAAAGACACACGTACATGGATCGCCTGCTTGATGAGTGGAGGTGCCGCCAAAGCTAATGACAATGAGAATGATTGTCAAAGTTGTAGGCGGCAAAATCTCATTAACGGCAGGGCGGGCGACGGACGGTCAGTCGAGATCGACCCAGCCGCCCATCTCCCGCCAGCGATTAACGATGCCGCAGAACAGCTCGGCGGTCTTCTCGGTGTCGTAGCGGGCCGAGTGGGCTTCGCGATTATCGAATTCGATACCGGCGGCCTGGCAGGCCTTGGCCAGCACCGTCTGACCATAGGCCAGACCGGCCAGGGTGGCAGTATCGAAGCTGGAGAAGGGGTGGAAGGGATTGCGCTTCAGGCCGCAGCGCAGCACCGCGGCATTGAGAAAGCCCAGGTCGAAGCTGCTGTTGTGGCCGACCAGGATGGCTCTCTTACAGCCGTTGGCCTTGAGCGACTTGCGCACGCCCTTGAAGATCTCGCTGAGCGCCTGCTCTTCGCCCACCGCCATGCGCAGCGGATGGTCGAGCTTGATGCCGGTGAACTCCAGCGCCGCCGCCTCGATATTGGCGCCGGCGAAGGGTTCGACGCGGAAGAAGTAGGTGTGATCTGGATAGAGCACTCCGTCCTCGTCCATGGCCACCGTGGTGGCGGCGATTTCCAGCAGGGCATCGGTGGCGGCATTGAAGCCACCGGTCTCGACATCCACCACCACCGGCAGGTAGCCGCGAAAGCGGCGCGCCATGGGGATGCGCGAGTCGGACATCGGCTGGCTGGCGTCCAGGTCGTCGCTGAAGGTCTCGTCCATGCTCATGCGCCCACCTCCAGACGCCAGCGCAGCGTCTCGCCGGCGCGCAGCGGAATCACCTCGTGGTCACCGAAGGGCAGGGAGGCGGGGGCCTGCCAGTCCTCGCGGACCAGGGTGACGGTCTCGGTATTGCGCGGCAGGCCGTAGAAATCGGCGCCGAAATGGCTGGCGAAGCCTTCCAGACGGTCGAGGGCATTGCGGCTCTCGAAGGCCTCGGCATAGAGCTCCAGGGCGCCATAGGCGGTGTAGCAGCCGGCGCAGCCGCAGGCCGCTTCCTTGGCGTGCCGCGCGTGGGGTGCCGAATCAGTGCCCAGGAAGAACTTGGGATTGCCGCTGGTGGCGGCGTCCAGCAGGGCGCTCTGGTGGGTGTTGCGCTTGAGAATCGGCAGGCAATAGAAGTGCGGCCGGATCCCGCCCACCAGCATGTGGTTGCGGTTGTACAGCAGGTGGTGGACGGTGATGGTGGCACCGACGTTGGCCGGGGCCTCGCGCACGAAGGCAGCGGCATCACCGGTGGTGATGTGCTCGAAAACCACCTTCAGCGTCGGGAAGCGCTGGACGATACGCACCAGGTGCTCGTCGATGAATTTCTTCTCACGGTCGAAGACGTCCACCTCGGCATGGGTGACCTCGCCGTGCACCAGCAGCGGCAGGCCGATCTCGGCCATGGCTTCCAGGGTGGGAAAGAGGTTGTCCAGCGAGGTCACGCCGGAATCGGAATTGGTGGTGGCGCCGGCCGGATAGAGCTTGGCGGCGTGCACGAAGCCGCTGGCCTTGGCGCTGCGTACCTCTTCCGGGCTGGTGCGGTCGGTGAGATAGAGCACCATCAGCGGTTCGAAGCGGCTGCCGGCCGGGCGCGCGGCCAGGATACGCGCGCGGTAGGCGGCGGCCTGCTCGGCATTGCGCACCGGTGGCACCAGGTTGGGCATGACGATGGCGCGACCGAATTCCCGGGCAGCGTCGGCGACGGTCTGCGGCAGGGCGGCGCCGTCGCGCAGGTGAATGTGCCAGTCATCGGGACGGGCAAGGGTGATCCGGTCGGTCATGCGGGATTCCAGGCTGCGGGAAAGTGGGGAAATGCTACCGGAAAAGGGGGTAGCCGGCATCCGTGCGGCGGGACCGAACTCAAGTTTTCCGCGCCTGCGACCGATAAGAAGCCCAGGTACTTTTTCTTTCCGGAGTCCGACGTGCGCCCGCGTTACCTCTTCCTTTCCTCTTTGCTGCTTGCCGTGCCGGCCTGGGGGATGACCTTCCAGAGCCGGCTCGAGAGCGTGGAATGGAAGGTCGAGGGCGACATCTTCGCCTGTCGCCTGCTGCAGCCCATTCCTCGTTTTGGCAGCGGCGGCTTCCTGCGTCGCGCGGGCGAGTCCACGGTGTTCGAGCTACGGCCCAATGGCCAGTGGCTGCCGGCGGGCAGTGCCAGCCTGAAGGCGGCGGCGGTGCCCTGGAAGCCGGGGCTGGGCGATATCAGCCTCGGCTCGGTCAAGGTCGTCGAGGGCGAGCAGGCGCTGGCCACCAGCGCGCAGCAGGCGCAGCGGCTGCTGGCGGGGTTGATGGAAGGGCGCATGCCCCAGGTCAGTAGCGCGGGCGCCCTGGACGACCGGGTCGAGGTCCGGCTGCTGCCAGTGCGCTTCGAACCGGCCTACCAGCAGTTCCAGGCCTGTACCCAGAAGCTGCTGGCGGTCAATTTCGAGCAGATCCGCCATTCCCAGGTCAATTTTCCGGGCGGCGGGGATACCCTGGACGATCTGGCCAAGGCCAAGCTCGATCTCATCAACGAGTACCTGAAGGCTGATCCGACGGTCAATCACGTCATCGTCTCGGGCTACAGCGACAACCAGGGCACGCGCCTGGATAACCGCCAGGAGTCCCGGCTGCGCGCCATCGCGGTGATGGAGTACCTCAAGAGCAAGGGCTTCGCCGCGGAGCAGATCGAATTGCGCTTCTTTGGCGAGCAGTACCCCGTGGCGCCCAACAGCAGCAAGGCCAATCGCGCGCTCAATCGCCGGGTGACTCTGGTGTTCTCGCGGGTGCCGCCGAGCGCCGAGTCCCCGGCTGCGGCAACCACCAACACCGCGGCCAATCCGGCCGAACCGCCGGCGCCTACCCCGGCACCGCCGGCCAAGCCCAAGGGCTGATCCGCCCCGACCGCATGTCGCCCAGACATCAGAGTGCGTCGCGCCCCTGTAAAAGCAGCGAGGCGACCAGTAGAATTGGCGCTTTCCGACTCAACGCAACACACGGGAGCGAACGGCATGGCGGATGTGAAGAAGGTAGTCCTGGCGTATTCCGGCGGCCTGGACACCTCGGTGATCCTCAAGTGGCTGCAGGATACCTATAACTGCGAAGTGGTGACCTTCACCGCTGACCTCGGCCAGGGCGAAGAAGTCGAACCGGCACGCGCCAAGGCCAAGGCCATGGGCGTCAAGGAAATCTACATCGACGACCTGCGCGAAGAGTTCGTCCGCGACTTCGTCTACCCGATGTTCCGTGCCAACACCGTCTACGAAGGCGAATACCTGCTGGGTACCTCCATTGCCCGTCCGCTGATCGCCAAGCGCCTGATCGAGATCGCCAACGAGACCGGCGCCGACGCCATCTCCCACGGCGCCACCGGCAAGGGCAACGACCAGGTGCGTTTCGAGCTGGGCGCCTATGCGCTCAAGCCGGGCGTCAAGGTGATCGCGCCCTGGCGCGAGTGGGACCTGCTGTCCCGCGAGAAGCTGATGGACTACGCCGAAAAGCACCAGATCCCGATCGAGCGCCACGGCAAGAAGAAGTCGCCGTACTCCATGGACGCCAACCTGCTGCACATCTCCTACGAGGGCGGCGTGCTGGAAGACACCTGGACCGAGCACGAAGAAGACATGTGGCGCTGGACCAAGTCTCCGGAAGCCGCGCCGGACACCCCGACCTACCTCGAGCTGACCTACCGCAATGGTGACATCGTCGCCATCGATGGCCAGGAGCTGAGCCCGGCCACCGTGCTGGCCGAACTGAACCGCATCGGCGGCGAGAACGGCATCGGTCGCCTGGACATCGTCGAGAACCGCTACGTCGGCATGAAGTCCCGTGGCTGCTACGAGACGCCCGGCGGCACCATCATGCTCAAGGCCCACCGCGCCATCGAGTCCATCACCCTCGACCGCGAGGTGGCTCACCTCAAGGACGAGCTGATGCCCAAGTACGCCAGCCTGATCTATACCGGCTACTGGTGGAGCCCCGAGCGGCTGATGCTGCAGAAGATGATCGACGCCTCCCAGGCCAGCGTGAATGGCGTGGTACGCCTGAAGCTGTACAAGGGCAACGTCATCGTTGTCGGCCGCAAGTCCGAAGAGTCGCTGTTCGATGCCAACATCGCCACCTTCGAAGAAGACGGCGGCGCCTACAACCAGGCCGATGCGGCGGGCTTCATCAAGCTCAACGCCCTGCGCATGCGCATCGCTGCCGGCAAGGGTCGTACCCTGCTGTAAGGGTCGCCGCGCAACGCAAAACCCCAGCCTCGGCTGGGGTTTTTCATGGGCTACAGATCGAAGTCGTACTCGGAGATCTGCCGCTTCAGGCGACGCTCTTCGAGCATGTCGTCGATCAGGCGCCGCTTGGTCAGATTGGTCTTGCTGATGACGATGGGCTCGACGGTTTCAGGCGTCTCGCCATCGGTCTCGAAATCTTCGTCTACATCGATGTCGCTTTTGTCTTCGGCCATGGGTAACTCCGGCAAGGCTGGACAGGGTCACACGCCAGTCATCGACGGGGCTGCGGACCTTTTCGCGCACCTTATAGCGACAAAGCAGGGGCCGGTAAAAAAGATTTTTTCAATCGCCAAAGGGCTTTGGTGCGCCCTTTTTTAATCGTCAGAGGTTTTTGCCTTGTATTCGCAGAGATCCTCGATGCGGCAGCTGCCGCAGCGGGGCTTGCGCGCCTGGCAGACATAGCGGCCGTGCAGTATCAGCCAGTGGTGGGCATCCAGCAGGAAATCCTTCGGCACCACCTTGAGCAGCTTGAGCTCGACCTCCACCACGTTCTTGCCCGGGGCGAGATTGGTTCTGTTGCTGACGCGGAAGATATGGGTATCCACCGCCATGGCGAGCTGACGGAAAGCGGTGTTGAGCACTACGTTGGCGGTCTTGCGCCCCACCCCGGGCAGGGCCTCCAGTTCCTCGCGGGTCTCGGGTACCGCACCGCCATGGCGCTCCAGCAGCAGCCGACAGGTTTCGATGACGTTCTTGGCCTTGCTGTTGTAGAGCCCGATGGTCTTGATGTACTCCGACAATCCCGCCACACCTAGGTCCAGGATGGCCTGGGGCGTGTTGGCCACCGGATAGAGGCGGGCGGTGGCCTTGTTGACGCTGACGTCGGTGGCCTGAGCCGAGAGGATTACCGCGATCAGCAGCTCGAACGGCGAGGCGTAGGCCAGTTCCGTCCTGGGATCGGGGTTGTCCTCGTGCAGCCGGCGAAAGATCTCCAGGCGTTTGGCGGCATTCATCGGTCGGTTCGCTCTTCCAGGGCCGTGAGGTGGTGAGCCGCCTGCTGAGCGGCGCTGCGCAGGGTTTCCAGCTGGGCGCTCTGCGGGGGTGTGGGCTCGCTACCGAAGGCCCGCTCGGCCTTGGTCAGCTGGGCGCGTGCCAGGGTGGCAGCGATCCGCGCCTGCCTGAGCGCAGCGGGGTCGGCGGACGGCTGCGCCAGGGCCGGCGCATTGGCGCTGGCGGGCCCCTGCTGCGCCCTGTCGAGGGCCGTCTGCGCCTGCCGGGCCGCTTCACGCAACTGCTGCACCTGGGTTGCCAGCGCGGCCGTACCGTATTGGACCAATTGCCGTTCGGCCTTCTGCAGGGCGACACGCGCCATGGCGGCAGCGATCTTCAGCGGCTTGAGCGAGGATTCCGCCGTGGCTGAGGGCTCCGCAGCCGTGGCGGTCACAGGTGGCACCTGACGGCGCTGGCGCTCGGCGTCCAGCCGTTCGCGGTCCCGTTGCAGGCGGGACTGGCGCGCGTCGAAGCGGCGCCGAAAGTACTGCGCGCGCTGACGCTCCACCTGGCGGTCGACCGGCGCGGGTACGGGCACCAGATCGATACAGTCCACCGGGCAGGGCGCCAGGCACAGCTCGCAACCGCTGCATTCGCGTTCGATGACCGTGTGCATCAGCTTGGCCGCGCCGAGGATGGCATCGGTCGGGCAGACCTGGATGCACTTGGTGCAGCCGATGCACTCGTCCTCGCGGATCACCGCGCGCTGGCTCGGCGTGACCGGATAGGGTGAGTCCAGCGGCAGCGCTGGCCGTTGGAGCAAGGCGGACAGCTCTTGGATCGTGGCCGCGCCCCCGGGCGGACACTTGTTGTGCGCCTCGCCCGCGGCGATGCCGACCGCATAGGGCTGGCAACCGGGATGGCCGCACTTGCCGCACTGGGTCTGGGGCAGCAGGGCGTCGATGGCGGTGATGAGCTGGGCTTGGGCTTTCATGGTCATGATTAGCGGAAGAACGGCGCCCTGAGAGCCTGCTCAAAGTCGGCTGTGCGTCGGCCAAACTGCGTTGAAAATGGCTTCGGAATGCTCATTTACGCTTTGTAAACTCCGCTTCCTCAGCCATCTTCGCCTTGTTTGTCGCTAGCTCGCTCGGCTTTGCGCAGGCTCTCGGCGCCGTCGCTGTCACATCACCCGCTGGCCGGGTTTGGCGCCGCTGTCGGGGCTGAGCAGGTGGATCTCGCTGCCGCCGGGGCCGGCGGCCAGCACCATGCCTTCGGAGACGCCGAACTTCATCTTGCGCGGCGCCAGGTTGGCGACGTACAGGGTCAGGCGGCCTTCGAGCTGGCTTGGCTCCGGGTAGGCGCTCTTGATGCCGGAGAAGACGTTGCGCTTGGCATCGCCGATGTCCAGGGTCAGGCGCAGGAGCTTGTCGGCGCCTTCGACGAATTCGGCCTTTTCGATCAGGGCGATGCGCAGGTCGACCTTGGAAAAGGTATCGAAGTCGATGGTCTCGGCCAGCGGGGCCTTGCTCAATTCGCCATTGCCGGCGGGTTGGGGGGCGGCCTGGGCAGCCAGGTCTTCCTTGGAAGCGTCGATCATGGTCTGCACCTTGGCAGGTTCGATGCGGGTGAGCAGGGGCTGGAAGGCGTTGAGCTGATGATTGGCCAGGCGGGTGTCGAGGTCGGCCCAGCTCAGGGGGGCAACGTTGAGGAAGGCCTCGGCGGCGGCGGTCAGGTTGGGCAGTACCGGCTTGAGCAGGATCGCCAGCAGGCGGAACAGCTCGATGCCCTGGGCGCAGATGGCCTGGACCTCGTCGGCCTTGCCGTCCTGCTTGGCCAGGCTCCAGGGCGCCTGGTCGGCGATCCAGGCGTTGGCGCGGTCGGCCAGGGCCATGATCTCGCGCATGGCGCGGCCAGAGTCACGGGTCTCGTAGGCCTCGGCGATGCTCGGCGTGGCGGCACGGAAGGCGGCTTCCAGTTCGGGCGCGGCCTGGGCGTCCACCAGCAGGCCGGCATTGCCCTTGTGGATGAAGCCGGCGCAGCGGCTGGCGATGTTGACCACCTTGCCCACCAGGTCGGAATTGACCTTCTGCACGAAGTCCTCGAGGTTCAGGTCGATGTCCTCGACATGGCGCGAGAGCTTGGCGGCGAAGTAGTAGCGCAGGTACTCGGGATTCAGGTGATCCAGGTAGGTACGTGCCTTGATGAAGGTGCCGCGGGACTTGGACATCTTCTGGCCGTCGACAGTGAGGAAGCCGTGGACGCTCAGCGCGGTCGGCTTGCGGTAGCCGGCGCCTTCGAGCATGGCCGGCCAGAACAGCGCATGGAAGTTGACGATGTCCTTGCCGATGAAGTGGTACAGCTCGGCGGTGCTGTCCTTGTTCCAGTAGGCGTCGAAGTCCAGGTCGTCGCGACGATCGCAGAGATTCTTGAAGCTGGCCATGTAGCCGATGGGGGCGTCCAGCCAGACATAGAAGTACTTGCCCGGAGCGTCGGGGATCTCGAAGCCGAAGTAGGGCGCATCCCGGGAGATGTCCCATTCCTGCAGCCCGGCGTCCAGCCATTCGGCGATCTTGTTGGCCACCGATTCCTGCAGGGCACCGCTGCGGGTCCAGCCCTTGAGCATCTCGGCGAAGTCGGGAAGCTTGAAGAAGAAGTGCTCGGATTCGCGCAGCACCGGGGTCGCGCCGGAGATGGCCGACTTGGGATCCTTCAGCTCGGTGGGCGCATAGGTGGCGCCGCACTTCTCGCAGTTGTCGCCGTACTGGTCGGCGCTGCCGCACTTGGGGCAGGTGCCCTTGATGAAGCGGTCGGCCAGGAACATCTGCTTGTCCGGGTCGAAATACTGGGTGACCGGCCGGGTGGCGATATGGCCGTTCTCGCGCAGCTTCAGATAGATGGCGCGCGACAGCTCGCGATTCTCTTCCGCGTGAGTGGAGTGGAAGTTGTCGAAGGCCACGCCGAAGTCGGCAAAGTCGGCACTGTGCTCGCGCTTGACGTTGTCGATCAGCTGCTCGGGCGTGATGCCCTCGCGCTCGGCGCGCAGCATGATGGCCGAGCCGTGGGCGTCGTCGGCGCAGACATAGATGCACTGGTTGCCGCGCAGCCGCTGGAAGCGGGCCCAGATGTCGGTCTGGATGTACTCGACCATGTGGCCGAGATGGATGGAGCCGTTGGCATAGGGCAGGGCGCTGGTGACGAGAATCTTGCGGGGCTCGGTCATGGTCTTGGCTGGATCGCGGCGCTGATAAATTGACCGACCATCATAGCGAAATGGTCGGTCGGTTTCATCCGTGGGGATGGGCGAGGACTGGAGCTGGCCTAGAGATCGGCCAGTTGCCAGTGAAGAGCGCTGACCATGGCCGCGCCCAGGGCGGCGCTGCGGGCACCGTTCCAGCCGACGTCCGGGCGGGGATCGTTGGCGTTGTCCTTGAATGGCAGCTCCAGGGTCAGGGCCAGGCAGCCATGGGTATAGCCGACGTACTTGGTGGCGAGCTTGAGGGTTTCGCTGCCGAAATGACCGCGGGGATAGCCGTACCGGGTCTGGAAATCCGGGCTGGCGCGCTGGAAGCGCTGCAGGAAGGCCTGCTGCTCGGCTTCCTCACGCTCGCCGAAGGTGGGCAGGCCATTGCAGCCGTCGACGAAGACATAGGGCAGGGCCTCGTCGCCGTGGATGTCGAGGAACAGGTCGCAGCCGCTCGCGGCGATGGCGCGGCGTACCGCCAGCACCTCGGGACTGCGTCCTTCGTCCGGCTCCAGCCATTCGCGGTTGAGGTTGGCGCCGGCGGCGTTGGTGCGCAGATTGCCCAGCGCCGAGCCGTCGGGATTCATGTTGGGCACCACGTGCAGTATCGCATGCTCCAGCAGCTTGGCACCGACTGGGTCGCCCTGGTGTTCGCCCAGGCCGAGCAGGCGGCGCAGCAGGCCTTCGACGAACCACTCGGCCATGGGCTCGCCGGGGTGCTGGCGGGCGATGATCCAGATGTTCTTCTTGCCAGCGCCCGGCGTGCCGATGCGCAGCAGGTCCAGCGAACGTCCCAGCAGCGAACGGCCGACGGTTTCCAGACGGACGGCGGGATGGCGTTGCGCCTCGCCCATGAAGGCCAGGTGACGTCTCTCCGGATAGGGTTCGAAATAGGCGAAGAACAGGCTGTCGTGTTCCGGGGTGACGGTCCAGCTCAGGGTCTTGCCGTCATAGCGGCTGGGAATGCGGAACCACTGCTGGCCGCAATAGCTGGCGACCACGCCATAGTCGCGCCAGCCCTCTGGGTAGGCGCACTCGCCGGCGTTGTCGAAGCTCAGCTGGCAGGGCAGGCCGCGGGCGCCTTCGAGGCGGAAATGGAACCACTGGGTAAAGGGCGAGGCGGTATCCGGGCGGATGCGCAGGCGGATGTCCGCGTGATCGGCCAGGGACAGCACCTCGACGGCGCCGCTGTCGAAGGTGGAACTGATGTGCAGGGAAGAGGCGTTCACGCAGGGCTCCACGGGCGAGGGGAAAGCCGGGAGTGTAGCGCCGCGTGGATAGGCTTTAGCAAGGACAGTGGGTAGCATAGGCCGCAGCTTCTCTTTCCTATCCGCTGTTTCCGGGAGTCTGCATGACCGCTCCGACTCGCGAGGCCATCGAGGCCGCGCTGCGCCAGTATCACGATCCCTATCTCGAACAGGACCTGCTCAGCGCCGGCGCCCTGCGCGACCTCGCGCTGGACGGTGGCCGGGTGCGCGCCCGTTTCGAACTGGGCTATGCCGCCGGACTGTTCAAGGGTGGCCTGGCCCAGGTGCTCAAGACCGCGTTGGAGAACGTGCCCGGGGTCGAGACCGCCGAGATCCAGGTCGATTGCATCATCGCGCCTCACGCCGCCCAGCCGCAGCTGGAGGCCATGGGCAACGTCAAGAACATCATTGCCGTGGCCTCGGGCAAGGGCGGGGTGGGCAAGTCCACCACCGCCGCCAACCTGGCCCTGGCGCTGGCCCGCGAAGGCGCCCGGGTCGGTGTGCTGGACGCCGACATCTATGGCCCCAGCCAGGGCATCATGTTCGGTTTCGCCGAGGGCACCCGGCCCGAGGTGCGCGACGAGAAGTGGTTCATCCCGCTGCAGGCCCATGGTGTCGAGGTCATGTCCATGGCCTTTCTCACCAACGACAAGACTCCGGTGGCCTGGCGTGGCCCGATGGTCTCCGGCGCCCTGATCCAGCTGATCACCCAGACCGCCTGGAACGACCTCGACTACCTGGTGATCGACATGCCGCCCGGCACTGGCGACATCCAGCTGACCCTGGCGCAGAAGGTGCCGGTGGCCGGCGCGGTGATCGTCACCACGCCCCAGGATCTGGCCTTGCTGGACGCCAGGAAGGGCGTGGAGATGTTCCAGAAGGTCAACATCCCGGTGCTCGGGGTGGTGGAGAACATGGCGGTGCACATCTGCTCCAACTGCGGCCATGCCGAGCACCTGTTCGGCGAAGGCGGCGGCAGCAAGCTGGCCGAGCAATACGGCGTGGATCTCCTGGCTTCCTTGCCGCTGGCCATGGCCATCCGCGAGCAGGCCGACGCCGGACGTCCCACCGCCATCGCCGATCCCGACAGCCAGATCGCGCTGATCTACCAAGAACTGGCACGCAAGGTCGGCGCCCGCATCGCCCAGGGCGGCCAGGCCGGTGGCGGCATGCCCACCATCACCGTCAGCGACGACTGATTTCGTCCGTTCGCCTTTGAGACCGCGCCGCTATCCAATACAATGCGCGGTCAATTTTTCGCCCCGGAGCTAGACCTGCCATGAGCATCAAATCGGACAAGTGGATTCGCCGCATGGCCCAAGAGCACGGCATGATCGAGCCCTTCGTCGAGCGCCAGATGCGCGGCGCGGACGACAGCCGGGTGATCTCCTACGGGGTGTCCAGCTACGGCTACGACGTGCGCTGCGCCAACGAATTCAAGGTGTTCACCAACATCCATTCGGCGGTGGTGGACCCGAAGAACTTCGACGACAAGAGCTTCGTCGACGTGGTCAGCGACGTCTGCATCATTCCGCCGAACTCCTTCGCCCTGGCCCGCACCGTGGAATACTTCCGCATCCCGCGCGACGTCCTGACCATCTGCCTGGGCAAGAGCACCTATGCCCGCTGCGGCATCATCGTCAACGTCACCCCGCTGGAGCCCGAGTGGGAAGGCCACGTGACCCTGGAGTTCTCCAACACCACGACCCTGCCGGCCAAGATCTACGCCAACGAGGGCGTGGCCCAGATGCTGTTCCTGCAGTCCGACGAGGCCTGCGAGGTCTCCTACAAGGATCGCGGTGGCAAGTACCAGGGCCAGCGCGGCGTGACCCTGCCACGCGCCTGATCCGCAGCTGTTCGAGCGAAGCCGCCTGTTGGGCGGCTTCGCTGTTTCCGGGCCTCAAGAATCGACCGCTGCCGCCGATAGCCTGTGACCTGACTTATCTTTGGAGTGGACTTTCCATGGCCGGCATTCTCGACACCGTCGATCAACGCACCCAGCTGGTTGGCGAGAATCGTCTGGAAATTCTCATGTTCCAGCTGTCCAGCCGGCAGATGTTCGCCATCAACGTGTTCAAGGTGCAGGAAGTCCTCAAGCTGCCGCGCCTGACCCAGATGCCCAAGCGCCATCCGATGATCTGCGGCGTCGTCCACCTGCGGGGTCAGACCCTGCCGGTGATCGACCTGGCCGCCGCCATCGGCATGCGCCCCATCACGCCCGACGAGAACAGCACCATCATCGTCACCGAGTACAACCGCTCGGTGCAGGCCTTCTTGGTCGGCAGCGTCGATCGCATCATCAACCTCAACTGGGACAGCATCCAGGCCCCGCCCGGTGGCGCCGGACGCCAGCACTACCTGACCGCCATCACCCGCATCGAAGACCGCCTGGTGGAGGTGATCGACGTGGAAAAGGTGCTGGCCGAGATCGCCCCCTACAACGTCAAGGTTTCCCAGGAACGCCTGGACGATCCGCTGCTGGCCAAGGCCCGCGGTCGCGAGGTGCTGCTGGTGGACGACTCCAGCACCGCCATCGGCCAGCTGCGCGACACCCTGTTGCAACTGGATCTGAAATTCCACGTCGCCACCGATGGCCTGCAGGCCCTGCGCAAGCTCAAGGCCTGGGCCGATGATGGCGTGGTGCTGACCGAGAAGCTGCTGATGGTCCTGACCGATGCCGAGATGCCGGAAATGGACGGCTATCGCCTGACCACCGAGATCCGCCAGGATCCGCGGCTCGCCGACCTCTATGTGGTGCTGCACACCTCGCTGTCGGGCAGCTTCAACGAAGCCATGGTGAAGAAGGTCGGCTGCAATGCCTTCCTCTCCAAGTTCCAGCCCGATCAGCTGGTCGAGGAAGTCCGTCGCCGCCTGGTGCTGGCCGAGGGCTGACCTCGCGGTTTCGCCGCTCCGGCGCCTCCCTTACACTGGCGGCCTTTGTCCGCCGCCAGGAAGCCGCGCCCATGTCGCACCTCAGTGCCCTCTATCGTTATCCCGTCAAGTCGACGGCCGTGGAATCCCTCGTCCAGGCGGAGGTGGATGCCCTGGGCCTGGTGGGTGACCGCCGCTGGATGGTGGTGGATGCCGACACCGGTCGCTTCCTGACCCTGCGCCAGCTGGCGCAGATGAATCACATCGAGGCGCGCTGGCTGGCCGCCGATCGGTTGCGCCTGAGCGCGCCAGGGCGGACGCCGCTCGACGTAGCGGTGCCGGATGCCGCCAGCGAACAGCTGGGCGTGACCATCTGGCGCGACACCCTGCAGGCGCCGGTCGCCGCCGCGGCGGATGCCTGGCTGAGCGATTTCCTCGGTCGCCGCTGCCGCCTGGTACACATCGCCGAAAGCCATGCCCGCCAGATCAATACCGATTTCGCGGAGCCGGGGCAAAAGGTGCATTTCGCCGACGGCTTTCCCTTGCTGCTGACCAGCGAGGCCTCCCTGGCCGATCTGGTGGCGCGGGTAGGCAAGCCGCTGGAAATGCTGCGCTTCCGGCCGAATCTGGTCGTTGAGGGTACGCCCGCATACGCCGAAGACGGCTGGAAGCGCCTGCGCATCGGCGCGGTGGACTTCGCCGTTGCCTGTCCTTGCTCGCGCTGCATCGTCATCACCCAGGATCCGCTGACCGGTGAAAAGGATCCGGATCGACAGCCGCTCACGGCCTTGCGCGAATACCGCTTCCAGGACAATCGCATGCTGTTCGGCATGAACGTCATCCCCCTGGGACGCGGCACCATCGAAGCGGGCATGCCGGTGGAGGTGCTGGAATGAATCCCGTGCGGCGTGTGGCGCTGGTCAGTCCGGCGGGTGCGGTCAGGGAAGAGCTGGTCACGACGGCGATCGAGCAACTGCAGGCCGCCGGCATCGAAGCGGTGCTGGGCGAACAGGCGCTCAAGCGCCATCGCTATCTCGCCGGTACCGCCGAGGAGCGTGCCGCGGATCTGCACTGGGCCTTCAGCCAGGCGGACGTGGATGCGGTCTGGTGCCTGCGCGGCGGTTACGGATCCGCGCAACTGCTGCCCTGGCTGGACTGGTCGCGGCTGTCCAGCAGCAAGGGCCGGCCGCTGATCGGCTATTCCGACCTGACGGTGCTGCTGGAGGCCTTTCACCGCCGCGGTCTCACCGCCATCCACGGCCCGGGCGCCCTGGATTGGGGGCGTCGTGACGAGGATCCGGCTACCCAGGCGGCTCGGACCCGCTCGCTGGAATCGGTCCTGGAACTGTGCGCGGGCGGCCGTCCGGCCTGGCAGCTGGAGCGCCTGGCCGGTCCGGCCCAGGTGCCTGCCGGCGAACTGATCGGCGGCAACCTGACCACCCTGGCCAGCGTGGTCGGGACCGCCGCCGCCCTGCGCCCCCACGACGGCGCCATCCTCATGCTGGAAGACGTCGGCGAGCCCTACTATCGACTGGAGCGCAGCCTCTGCCAGTTGCTGGGCAACCTCACCGAGCACCGCATCGGCGCGGTCTGCCTGGGCACCTTCACCGACTGCCCGCCGCGTAACGTCGAGCAGTCGCTGGAAGAGATCTTCGCCGAATGGCTGGCGCCGCGTGGCATTGCCCTCTATCGCGGCCTGCCTAGCGGCCATGGGCCGGAAAACCAGGCCTGGCCCTATGGCACTCGCGTGCGTCTGGAAGCGGGTCGCCTGCAGGTGCTCCAGGCCTGACCAGCCCCGGGCGGATCAGTCCGCCCAGGGCGAAGCCAGTTCCAGCTTGCCCAGCAGCTGGCGCTTCTTGCTGTTGTAGCCCTGCATCCGCACCAGCAGTTCATCCAGGGTGGCGACCGCCTTGAGAATGTGCGGGCCCTTGTTGAGCATCACGCATTCGGCGCGGACCCCGGTGGCGGCATCAGTGATCTCGGCGCGCGAAGGCGAACCCTTCTTGGCCAGGTTTTCCAGCACCTGGGTCGCCCAGATCACCGGCACGTGGGCCGCTTCGCACAGGCAGAGAATGTCTTCCTGCAGCGCCGCCAGGCGCTCGAAGCCGCCTTCCACCGCCAGGTCGCCGCGGGCGATCATCACGCCGAAGCCGCCGCGCTGCATGCCCGCCAGCAACAGTGCGGGAAGGTTGTCGAAGCCCCGGCGGGTTTCGATCTTCAGCACCACACCCAGGTGCTCGGCCTGCAGGCGCTCCAGTTCCGCGAGCAGCGCGCAGACGTCGTCCGCGCTGTTGACGAAGGACATCTCGATGCCGTCCGCATGCTCGGCGGCAAAGGCCAGGGCCGCGAGGTCCTGTTCGCCCAGCGCTGCCAGCCGCAGGGTACTCTGGGGAAAGTTGATGCCCTTGTCGCCCTTGAGCTTGGCGCCACCTGGTGCCTGGGTGATGCGGATCTGCAGCGCGTCCTGATCGGCGCCTTCGATCAGCCCGCCGATCTTGCCATCGTCGAACCAGACCGGCTCGCCGCTACGGACATCGGCGAATACCTGGGGCAAGGTGCAGCCCAGGGTGGCGGGTGTCAGCAGGCGACCGCCGCTGTCCTGGCTGGCGGGCCGATCGGCTGCGGGGCGAAGTCGCCGATGCGGCTGTGCCGCCTGCGTCCATCGCGTTCGACGCTCAGGCGCAATCCGGGCTTGAGGTAGGCGGTCTTGGTCGCCTCCGTCCAGCAGCCGCGATCGCCGACCTCGACCACCGTCCAGCGCCGCCGCGCCTGCCGGGTGTCCACCAGGCGGATGCAGTCGCCCGCCTGCAGATTCTTCAGCCAGCGTTCGCCCACCTGGAGGCTGGCAGCCGCCGGGGAGGGCGCCGGGCGCGGTCGGCGGCGGCCGGTCAGCCAGATCCGCGCCGGCTGGCGGACGCGGCCCTGGGCGTCGCGCTCGGGCTTCACCTTCCTTACCGCCGCGCCCGTGGCGATGGGCCCGGTGCGCAGCTTGGGGCCCGGCAGGTCCATGAATACCTTGCAGGGCTGGTCCAGCTCCGCGCTGGCCCGCCGCACGTGTTCGATCATGCGCGTCCAGCTGGCCGGTTCGTCGTGGGCGCAGTTGATGCGCGCGCAATCCATATGGGCCGCCAGCAGGTCGCGTACCAGCGCATAATCCTCTGCGGCCTCGCTGGGCAAGGTGACCATGATGCGTACCTCCCGCGCGGCGGCGGGCGTGCCGAACAATGCCCGCGCATGCTCTGCCAGGGGGTTGGTGGCCCTGGTCATCGGCCGCGTCGTCGGGCTGCCACCGAGCAGGCGTTCCAGGGTGTTGACGAGGGTCGCCACGGTCGGCAGCACGGCGGCTTCGGAGCGTCCCAGGGACGACAGCCCCAGGGCGGAGAGTTGCAGCTGCAGGTCATGCAGATCGTTGTCGCGCAGCGCCAGATAGGCGAGCAGATTCTGGGCACTGGCACGGTAGGCGGGATTGAGCGCCTGCCGATCCAGCCGCGGCTCGGCGGCCGCCTGCTCCAGGGCACCCTGCAGGGCGCGTAGCTGATCCAGCAGGCTGGCGAGAGCCTGATCGGGGGTTCGGGAACGCGAGGTCGAACGGGACGGCACGCTAGATCTCCAGCAGAGGGCCCAGGCGAGACGCTCACCGGGCGTTCCTGTCTCGGACCCATGGCCGCTGCAGAAGTGAAAAGCCAAGTGTTGCCAGACATTAGCGGCAGATGGCCACTGCTCGCGGAGGCTGCCGCTAGCGCCCATAGGGAGTCGGCGAGGATGCTGCTATGATGCGCGGCCTTGACGACCCCCGTTTTCAGGTACCCGCCATGGTGCAGATTTCCGAACGTCTCCTGGTCCAGGCCCATCTGGCCGCCAAGCAGCCCAAGGCGCTCGGGCCGGACGAGATCGCGGCCTACAAGACCGCTATCGCCCGCGAGCTCAAGGCGCAGAACGCGGTTCTGCTCGCCCACTACTACACCGATCCGCTGATCCAGGCGCTGGCCGAGGAGACCGGCGGTTGCGTCGCCGATTCCCTGGAGATGGCCCGCTTCGGCAATCGCCATCCGGCGTCCACCGTGGTGGTGGCCGGGGTCAAGTTCATGGGCGAGACGGCCAAGATCCTCAATCCGGAAAAGCGCGTGCTGATGCCGACCCTGGAGGCCACCTGCTCCCTGGACCTGGGTTGCCCCGTGGAGGAATTCTCCGCCTTCTGCGACCAGCATCCCGAGCGCACCGTGGTGGTCTACGCCAACACCTCGGCTGCGGTTAAGGCCCGCGCGGACTGGGTGGTGACGTCCGGCTGCGCGCTGGACATCGTCGAGCACCTGATGGACAACGACGAGACCATCCTCTGGGCCCCCGATCGCCACCTGGGTCGCTATATCCAGCGCGAGACCGGTGCCGACATGCTGCTGTGGGAAGGCTCCTGCATCGTCCACGAGGAGTTCAAGGCCAGCCAGCTGGAAGACCTCAAGCGGCTCTATCCGGAGGCGGCCATCCTGGTGCATCCGGAGTCGCCCGAGGCGGTGATCGAGCTGGCCGACCATGTCGGCTCCACCAGCCAGATGATCAAGGCGGCCCAGACGCTGCCCAATCGCCAGTTCATCGTCGCCACCGATCGCGGCATCTTCTACAAGATGCAGCAGGCCTGCCCGGACAAGACCTTCATCGAGGCGCCCACCGCCGGCAACGGCGCCGCCTGTCGCAGCTGCGCCCACTGTCCCTGGATGGCGATGAACACCCTGGAGCGCACCCTCAACTGCCTGCTCGATGGCTCCGGCGAGGTGCTGGTCGATCCGGCGCTCATCCCCCGGGCGGTCAAGCCGCTCAAGCGCATGCTCGACTTCACCCAGGCGCTGCAGCTGCAGACCAAGGGTAACGCCTAGCGCAGGATCTCTTCGCTCAGCTTGCGCTGGGCGATCATTTCCTGCTGGCGGGCGTCGATCCGCGCGGCCAGCTGATAGTTGCTGGCGGCGCGCTGCTTGGCGAAGCCCAGTTGCTGGATCGCCTGGTTGTAGTCACCGGTCAGGGCGAAGTACTCGGCGCGTGCCTGGTGCACCCCGACCAGATCCCCGGCCTGGCCGCGAACATCCGCCGCCTGATTCCACAGGTCCGGATCGATCGGCCGCTGCTTGATCAGTTTGTCGAGCAACTGGCTGGCGGCCTTGGCCTGCTTGGTGCGGCCGAGCATGTCCACCTGGGCCAGACTCACGGCCAGATCGTCCGGATAGAGGTCCATCAGCCGCTGCACGCGTTTCTGGGCGTCAGGCAGGCGATTGGCGGTAATGTCCAGATCGACCTGGGCGAGGTTGTAGCTGATGTCGTCCGGGGCCTTGCGCAGCAGCGGCGCGAGGGTGTCGCGCGCCTCGTTGAGCTGGCCCTGCTTGGTCAGTCCCATGGCCAGGCCATAGCGCACCGGATCGTTGTCTGGCGCCTCCTGCAGCTGGGCGCGATAGCGCTTCACCAGCAGGCCGGAGGTCTCCTCGAAGTACATCTGGGTGCGCACCTTCATCAGCTGGAAGCGCTTGCTGTCCTCGACGCCGCCCTTGGGAAAGCGCTCGGCGCGCGCCTGGGTATCGGCGATCCGGCTGTCGGTGACCGGGTGGGTCAGCAAAAACTCCGGTGGGGTACGGTCATAGCGATACTGGCGGGCGAGCCGACCGAACATCTCCGGCATGGCGCGCGGATCGTAGCCGGCGAGCTCAAGATTGACGATGCCGACGCGGTCGGCCTCCTGCTCGTTGAGGCGGGAAAAGCGCAACTGGCTCTGGATCGCCGCCGCCTGGGTCGAGGCGATGGCGGCGATTCCCACGTCGCCACCGCCGGCCGCGGCCGCAACGATTCCGGCGAGCAGGGCCGCCATCAGCGGCAGCTGCATGCGTTGCTGGTTTTCCACCCCGCGGGCGAAGTGGCGCTGGATCAGGTGACCCAGCTCATGGGCCACGACCGCCGCGTACTCGGCTTCGGTTTCCGATTTGAGGAACAGCCCACCATTCACCCCGATCACCCCACCGGGCGCGGCGAAGGCGTTGATCTCGGGGTCCTTGATCAGGATGAAGACCAGGCGGTGGTCCTGCAGGTCGCTGGTCTCGGCCAGCTTGTAGACGGTCTGTTCGACGAATTGCTTGAGCTGCGGATCGTTGATGGTCGGGACCTGGCCGCGAAGCATGCTCAGCCAGGCGCGGCCCATCTGAAACTCCTGCTCGGGCGAGACGATCGAAGAGCTGGCATCGCCCAGCGACGGCAGATCGTTCGCCCCCTGCGCCAGCAAGGGCGCGGCGAGCAGCGCCAGGGACAGCAGGGCGGGGCGCAGGACGTTCATGGCAAGACTCGTGGCCGCAAAAGCGCTACTTTAGCGGCCCGTCGTCTGGGTGCCTAGCAACCCCGGGCACTGACGCAGCCCCCAATGGAGAATCCCATGGCCGATCTGAGCCAACCCTACACCGGCGCCGTGACCGCCCAGCTGGACGCCAGCGGCCTGAGTTGCCCCATGCCGCTGCTCAAGGCCAAGCTGGAACTCAATCGGCTGGCTTCCGGCGAGGTACTGGCCGTGGTGGCGACCGATGCCGGTTCGCAACGCGACTTCCGCACCTTCGCCAAGCTGTCGGGCCATGCCCTGGTGGGCGAAGAGGTGGCGGGGGAGACCTTTCGCTACTGGCTGCGCAAGACCTGATCAGGCCTGGTTGAGTGCCTGGGCGGCGGCCAGCACCTCGGCGACATGCCCGGGGACCTTCACGCCGCGCCAGATCTGGCGTACCACGCCTTCCCGATCGATGAGGAAGGTACTGCGATCCACGCCGATGTAGTCCTTGCCATAGAGCTTCTTCTGCCGCATCACGTCGAACAGCTGACAGAGGGTCTCGTCCTTGTCGCTGATCAGCTCGAAGGGAAAGCCCTGCTTGGTGCGGAAATTCTCGTGGGTGCGCAGGCTGTCACGGCTGACGCCCAGGATCAGGGTATCGGCCGCCTGGAACTGCTCGTGCAGATCGCGAAAGCCCTGGCCCTGGGTGGTGCAGCCGGGGGTGTTGTCCTTGGGATAGAAGTACAGCACCGCCTGGCGACCGCGCAGGCTGGCGGGCGAGACCTCGAGGCCGCTGGTGGCCTGGGCC
Organism: Pseudomonas sp. BAV 4579; assembly: GCF_009765395.1. Classification (NCBI taxonomy): domain Bacteria; kingdom Pseudomonadati; phylum Pseudomonadota; class Gammaproteobacteria; order Pseudomonadales; family Pseudomonadaceae; genus Pseudomonas; species Pseudomonas sp. BAV 4579. The sequence goes on from NZ_WHOV01000008.1 coordinate 37,305, forward strand.
TGAAAATCCGGAAGCGGTTGGTCGAGGGTCACGCTCATGGGCAGCTCCTTGCGGGTTCGGTCAGTTGCTCTGCGGCCGCCAGGGCTCGATCAGGGCATCCAGATTGAGGGCGTCGGCGAAATCCAGGAACTGATCGCGCAGCCAGCTGATCTGGGTGCCGGCGGGCAGGGTCACGGTGATGGTGGCGTTGAGCATGGTGCCGCCGGTCTGGGGCGCCTGGTAGGAATCGCAGACCAGATTCTCCACTTCGATCTTGTGGTCGGCGAAGAACTGGCAGAGTTCGTTGAGGATGTCCGGGCGGTAGGCGGCGCTGACATAGACGACGTACGGCAGCGCCTGGGGACGATTCTCCAGGGCGGCGCTGCGGGTGACGCCGACGGTGAAGCCGTGGCGCTTGCCAAGGCCGGCGAGGCCGCCTTCGAGGCGCGCCAGGCCGTCCCAGTTGCCGGAGACCTGCAGGATCAGCGCGCTGTATTCCCCGTGCCGGCTCAGCCGACTGCTGACTACCGCACAGCGGTTGTCCATGCAGCTGCGGTAGAGCACGTTGGTCAGCTCCATGGGATTGGCGCCCAGCGCACTGATGACGAGAAATTGTTCGCGAATCGGGGGGGTAGCGGACATTAGGGTTCCTGGCAGGGGAAGATACAGACTGGCAAAGGCGGAAGGGTAGCGAAAAGCGCTCGCGGGGGGAATGCCCGTTGGGGGCACGTTGCTTGTGCTGGCGCAGAGGCGTCAGTACCATTACCGCTCTCTTTTTCCGGCAGGAGCGGTTGCATGATTGCGGGGAGCATGGTGGCGCTGGTCACCCCTATGGACGCCCAGGGGCGTATCGACTGGGACAACCTGACCAAGCTGGTGGACTTCCATCTCGCCGAAGGCACCGACGCCATCGTCGCGGTGGGCACCTCGGGCGAATCCGCCACGGTCGACGTCGACGAGCACGTGGCCGTGATCCGTCATGTGGTCGAGCAGGTCAAGGGCCGCATCCCGGTGATCGCCGGCACCGGTGGCAATTCCACCCGGGAGGCCATCGACCTGACCCGCGCCGCCAAGGACGCGGGCGCCGACGCCTGTCTGCTGGTCGTGCCCTATTACAACAAGCCGACCCAGGAAGGGCTGTATCAGCACTTCCGCATGATCGCCGAAACCGTCGCCATTCCGCAGATCCTCTACAACGTGCCCGGCCGCACCGCCTGCGACATGCTGGCCGAGACCGTCGAGCGGCTGGCCAAGGTGCCGAACATCATCGGCATCAAGGAAGCCACCGGCGACCTGGCGCGCGCACGCGACATTCTCTCCCGGGTCAGCAAGGACTTCCTGGTCTACTCGGGCGATGACGCCACCGCCGCCGAACTCATGCTGCTGGGCGGCAAGGGCAACATCTCGGTGACCGCCAACGTCGCGCCGCGCGCCATGAGCGAACTCTGCGCCGCCGCCATGCGCGGCGATGCCGACACCGCACGCGCGCTCAACGAAAAGCTGATGCCGCTGCACAAGAATCTGTTCATCGAATCGAATCCGATCCCGGTGAAGTGGGCCCTGCATGAAATGGGCATGATCGACGCCGGTATCCGTCTGCCGCTGACCTGGCTCAGCTCGCGCTGCCACGAAGTGGTACGTCAGGCCCTGCGTCAGGCGGGAGTGCTGGCGTGATTAGGAAGCAGTCGATGAAACGTGTTCTGGGTTTGACGACGCTGGGTCTGGCCGTGGCCACCGCCAGTGGCTGCAGCTGGGTATGGGGCGAGCATGGCTATTTCCGCGATCGCGGCAATGACTATCTCGAATCCCGCGAGACCGGCCCCATGCAGGTGCCGACGGATGTCCAGGCCAAGCCAATGGATCCGCTGTTGCCGATCCCGGCCAATGTGGCCGATACCCAGAATCGCTCCTATGGCTTCGAAGTGCCGAAACCCCAGGCGCTGGCCGTCCAGGGCAGTGGCAACGAACAGTTCAGCGTGCAGCGCAGCGGCAATGCCCGCTGGCTGGCCGCCCAGAAGGTCCCGGCCAATGTCTGGCCGGTGGCCCGTCAATACCTGACCGACAATGGTTTCCGCATCGCCGAAGAGCGTCCGCAGACCGGTGAGATCATCACCGCCTGGCAGGCGCCCACCGAGCTGTCGACGCCGCTGGCGCGCAGCCTGAGTACCAACGGCCGCCTGCAGCCGGGCAACGAGCTGCGCACCCGTCTGCGCATCGAGCCGGGCGTGCAGTCGGGCAGCAGCGAGATATTCATCCAGACCCAGACCCGCAGCCAGGGCAGCTCCAGCGAGCCGTCCTGGTCCAGCAGCCAGAACAGTTCGGCGCTCGATGACGCCCTGCTGAATCAGGTGCTGGCCGGCCTGGACCGCAGTGAGCAGGGCAGTGGCTCGGTCTCGCTGCTGGCCGCCGGTGGCTACGACACCCCGGAGCGCGTGACTTACGAGGTCGACGGCAGCGGCGTGCCCATGCTGGTGCTGGAAAGCGATCTGAATCGCGCCTGGTCCAGCGTGGGTCGCGCCATCGAAGGCGCCGACATCCGCGTCGACGACATGGATCGCAGCCTGGGCGTCTACTACGTGAACATCGCCGAAGGCGCGCAGAAGCCCGAAGAGCGCAAGCCGGGCTTCTTCGGCCGCCTGTTCGGCAAGGGCGAGACCAAGGAAGAGGAAGACGCCCGCGCCCGGCGCTTCCAGGTGCGCCTCACCTCGGTGGGCAACACCGTCCAGGTCACCCTGGACAAGACCATCAACACCGCAGCACCCCAGGACATCGCCGAAGGCGTGCTGAAAAAGCTTCAGACGAGCATGCAATATGCGCTTCGCAATCCTGGGCAGCGGCAGTCGGGGCAACTCGACCCTGGTGCACAGCCATAACAGCTATGTGCTGATCGACTGCGGCTTCTCCCTGCGGGAAGCCGAACGTCGCCTGGCCCGGCTGGGTGTGATACCTGCCCAGCTGGACGCTGTCCTGGTCACCCACGAACACTCCGATCACGTGCAGGGCGTCGAGCTGCTGGCGCGCAAGCACGGGGTGCCGGTCTATTACAGCGCCGGTACCGGGCGTGGCCTGCGCAAGCCGGTGGCCGCCCAGGGACTGCTGGTGGACGGCGAACGGCTGGTGCTGGATGCGCTGGAAGTGACGGTGGTGCAGGTGTCCCACGACGCCCTGGAGCCGACCCAGTTCGTTTTCGACGACGGCCGCAAGCGCCTGGGCGTGCTCACCGATCTCGGCGAGGCGACCCCAGGGGTGCTGGCCCATTACCGCGGCCTGGATGCCCTGGTGATCGAAGCCAACCACGACAGCAACATGCTCGCTGCGGGGCCCTATCCCTATCACCTCAAGGCGCGGGTCGGCGGGGTGCGCGGGCATCTCAACAACCGGCAATCGGCCGACCTGGTGATGGAGCTGGCCTGTCCGGGCCTGCAGCATCTGGTGCTCGCCCACCTGAGCGAGAAGAACAACAACCCCTGGCTCGCCCGCGCCTGTTTCACCAATGTGCTGGGCTGCGATGCGGACTGGCTGCAGATCGCCGATCAGCAGCAGGGGCTGGAGTGGCAGGCCATCGCCTGAAGCGCTGACCAGGTTTTTCTTTGGCGGTCGGGCGTTGCTGCACGGCCAAAAGATCCACGATCCTATGTAAACTGCGCTTCCCGGCTGTACTCGTTCCGAACCGGTCGTCTCACCTGCGTTCGTCCACAGCCTGCAAGCCATTCGAACCGGAGTCCAAGATGGAAAAACGCGCAGAACTCTACCGTGGCAAGGCCAAGTCGGTATTCACCACCGACGATCCCGATCGCCTGGTCCTGTTGTTCCGCAACGACACCTCTGCCTTCGATGGCGAGCGCATCGAGCAACTCGAGCGCAAGGGCATGGTGAACAACAAGTTCAATGCCTTCGTCATGCAGAAGCTCGAAGCCGCCGGTATCCCTACCCAGTTCGAGCAACTGCTGGGCGACAACGAATGCCTGGTCAAGAAGCTCGAGATGATTCCGGTGGAGTGCGTGGTGCGCAACTTCGCCGCCGGCAGCCTGGTGCGCCGCCTGGGCGTGGAGGAGGGTCTGGAGCTGACGCCGCCGACCTTCGAACTCTTCCTGAAGAACGATGCGCTGCACGATCCCATGGTCAACGAAAGCCACGTTCAGGCCTTTGGCTGGGCCACCCTCGACCAGCTGGCCGAGATGAAGGCGCTGACCTTCCGCATCAACGACATCCTCAAGCAGCTGTTCGACGACGCCGGCCTGCTGCTGGTGGACTTCAAGCTGGAATTCGGTCTGTTCCACGGCAAGGTCGTGCTGGGCGACGAATTCAGCCCGGACGGCAGCCGCCTGTGGGACAAGGAAACCCGCAAGAAGATGGACAAGGATCGCTTCCGCCAGGGTCTGGGCGGCGTGATCGAGGCCTACGAAGAGGTCGCCCGGCGCCTGGGCGTCCCGCTCTAAACGCAAGCCGCTGATACCAGAGCTTTTTTTTGCAATTGCTTGTTCGCTTTTGCGCGCATGGCTGGTATCATGCGCCGCGTTGGAGAGATGCCGGAGTGGTCGAACGGGACGGATTCGAAATCCGTTGAGTCAGCAATGGCTCCTAGGGTTCAAATCCCTATCTCTCCGCCAAATCCGAAAAACCCCGAGCGTGCCAGGCACCTCGGGGTTTTTTATTGGCCGGTGTTCGGCTCTGGATGGGTAGTTTGCCCCGGTCTGACTCGGATTTTTTGCAGAGCAGGGCTGCCGGCATCTGGTATCGAAGTTGGACGAAGCCCAGGTTGGTCCGGTAGCTAACCCATGGCCGCTGCATACCGTCGAGCGGTAGTGATCGGCGCCCGGGAATGGCTGGACGCTTCGGGCAAATGGAGCGATGCTGGAAAGGCACGCCACAGAGCGTGCGATCTCCGATGGCCGAGCGGCAAGTGGCAGCCATTGGACGGTGGCTTCGGCGCATAACAATAAGAGGAGTCGAGCGATGTTCTACAAGGTCAGCGTGTATTCCCGGCCTGAAGATCGTGGGCTGCTGGTATGGCGGTGGAAGAAGCAGTTTCTTGGTGAATGGGTGGAGTCGCGTCAGGAGTTCGAGGACTGCGACCATTGCGTCCACCATGCCCTGCAGGATGCCAAGGGGCAGAGCGTTCACCTCGAAACCGATCGCTGCACCCTCTATCGTTACCGCTTCGAAAGCATGCTGCACCAATATGGCAGCTGCTATTGCCTGAGCGGCGGACGCTCGTCCGAAGCCGTTCTGGACCTCATCGCCCAGATCGAGGAGCGCCATAACGTGATCGTGCTGCGCAATGGCCAGCCGTTCTTCCCCCACTATCGTGCGGATCTGCAGGCCGAAGGGACGCTGGCTCCCGAGCTCTGGCAGGGTGTGGAATGGCGGGGACTGGAGGGGCGCTTCGAGTACGTACGCAATCGCCACTCGCCTTGGTCCAGGTAGCGCCTGGCGGTTAGAAGGGCAGCAACTCCTGACGCATGATGCTGATGTCGGCAGGCGCCTGGACCCCTACCTGCACGCGGTCGCCCTGCACCTTGAGGATGCGGATGTTGATGCCGCCGTTGAACAGCAGATCCAGCAGCTGTTCTTCATCGGCTCCCGGCTTTAGGGATAGATTGATGATTTCGTCGGTGCGACGGGTCAAGACCAGATAGGACATGAGCATCCCTGCCATGATTTCAGGGCGCCGATGATAAACAGTTCCGCCCTTTGTGAGAATCAGTAGGCAGATTTTGGGTGCTGCTCCAGGGGCTTGGCGCAGGTCCTAACCCGCTATCGACGTCCCAGTTGCCAGCGGCGTCCCACGAATCCCAGGCCTCCCGAGACCATCACCAGCAGGTTGATGGTATTGGTCGCCCCGCTGCCGTGATAGCCCGCGATGACGGCAATCAGGGTGGCCAGGGCCCAGACGGAGATCGCGGCGGCCACAGCGGCGGCCATTTCATTGAAATCGGATTTCCGCGCCGATCTCGAATAGGGACGGATATCGCTTTCGTATTCTTCTGGCATGGGAGGCTCCGGCTGCTGTTCTTGTTGGAGAGTATCGCCATGGATCTTATCGACCGCTGATGAACAGTCTGGATGGGATCGATAGCGCGATCAGCTTTTTTTTCCGCTGAACGGACAAGAGGTAGTGGCTGGAGTTCTGGGTGGTCGGCGGACGCGGTGGGGGCGCCTTTTGGTCTCAGGATGGATCGTCCGGTGGCCGACAACTGCCGCAGCCAGGCCCGGTTGCCTTCGTATCCGACGTGATCAGCCTGGAGACCATCCTGAACGACGACGGGATCATTCCCACGATCTGCCAGGACAATCCGGGAAGGGACAGGCGACGACGTGGCTGAGCCCGCTCGCGAAAGTGGTGAGCGGGGGCCACAGTGAGGGAAGTCACCCCTCCTGAGCTTCGATCTGGGGTGACCCGGCGGACAGATCCGCCGGGGTCCTGCCTGCTCAGTTCAGCGATCTGTCGCGCTCGAACAACGCCCAGCAGCGGTCGAAGTCGGCCTGCCAGTGCGGCAAGGTGGTCGGCAGCACCGCCTCGACCTTGCGGCAGTCCAGGCAAGAATAGAGCGGTCGCGTCGCCGGAGTAGGGTAGTGTTCGGTGGTGGTGGGATAGAGCCGGGCGCGCAGCTCGCCGCGTTGTTTCAAACGCTCGGCGATGGCGGCGGCGAAGCCGTACCACGAGGTCTGGCCCGCATTGGTCAGGTGATAGAGGCCGTCGACGTCACCCTGCTCGAGCAGCCGTTCGACCAACTGGCGCGTGGCCGTGGCGATCGTTGGAGCCCACGTGGGGGCGCCGAGCTGATCCTCGACGACATGGAGTTCGTCGCGCTCGGCCAGTAGCTGGCGCATGGTATTGAAAAAGCACTGGCCGTCATGGGAGTAGACCCAGGAGGTGCGCAGCACCAGCGCGCGGCCTCCGGCGGCCAGCACCGCCTCTTCACCGGCCAGCTTGGAGCGGCCATAGACGCTCAGGGGCGCCGGGCTGCAGGTCTCGGTGTAGGGTTGGCGACGGCTGCCGTCGAAGACGTAATCGGACGAGTAGTGTACGAAGGGAATATCCCGTTCGCGCGCCAGCTCGGCCAGGATCTGCGGTGCCCGGGCGTTGATGGCCTCGGCGCGCTCGCTGTCCTCCTCAGCCTGATCCACGGCGGTATAGGCGGCGGCGTTGAGGATGAGGTCGGGTTCCAGACGGTCGAAAGCTGCCCGCAGTCGTCCGGTCTGGGCGAGGTCCAGATCCGCCTGACCGAGCACGGTCAATTGATGGGTGCTACCGAACTCGCGCTGTAAGGCGCGCGAAACCTGGCCGGAGCGGCCAGTGATCACAATATTCATGAAACCATGCCTGAACGCCTTCTGCTGAAGGCGTAATCCAAAGTAGTCGATTGCCGAAAAGCCGCGGGCTTTTCCTGCGCGAACCGAAACCTGCCGCACGAGGCGACAAATCGAGGTTTCCGGTCACCTTTACGAAGAAAGGTGGCAGCCGCTGGCTATGGCGGAGTGGGCATCGACTGATTGGATAGAGCGGTCATGGTAGGACTCGAGCAAAGTGGTATACGCGGCTAGGACTGCCGTCTGTCGGCGGAGTTCAGCGCGTCTTGGAAGACCAGGGCAGCAGCTTGCCAAGCTGGAGCCCTGACGTCGAGGCAGTCAGCAAGGCGGTATGGAGAACCTGTTCAAGTTCGCGGACGTTTCCTGGCCAGGGATAGGCGAGAAGCGCCGTTTCGTCCTCGGTGGTCAGCTCAGGCGCCCTACGATCGAGGCGGTCGGCATGCTGCTGGATGAAATGCCGGGCCAGGGGCAGCAGGTCGGCCGGGCGCTCGCGCAGCGGCGGCACGGGCACCAGACCCGGCGCAAGGAGCGCCCAGAGACGCGCAGAGAAGTTGCCAGCCTCGACCGCCCGTTTCAGGTCCACGCTGGAACCGGCGATCAGGCGGACATCCACGGGCGTGCGCACGCTACTGCCCAGACGCAGGATGCTGCCATCCAGCAGCACCTGCACCAGCTCCTCCTGCAATTCGCCAGGCAGGTCGGCGATCTCGTCGAGATAGAGGCTGCCTCCGTGGGCGGTGCCGAACCAGCCCACGCGGCTGCCAGAGGTGCCGGCATAGGCCCGGGGAACATAGCCGAACAGTTCGGCAGCCCCATGGCGACGACTGAGCGCGGCGCAATTCAGGCTGCTGAACAGCCCGGTCCTGCCGCTGCGCTCGTGGAGCCGACGTGCCAGCAGCTCACGTCCGGTGCCCCATTCGCCCACCAGCACCACGGGATTGGGCTGCGGCGCCCGCTCATCCAGGTGTTCGAGCAGTTCTCGGGAGCGCGGATCGGCGAAGGCCAGTGCCTTGGCGCGGATGGTCAGGGCGCTTTGCTGATCTGCAGGAACGATAAGAAGGTCGGGTGAGAGCGTGGGCATGGCGAAGTCATAGGCAGTCAAAGCACCATCCTATCCTCAGACCGGTTATGCCAAAAAATAAGCTTTCGCTATGCATCTATCACGTTTGGTTATCGTTGGAGGGTAATTTTGTCCGTCGGCGATAAGCCCAAGAATCAGCGCGTTGGTCAGCGGGTCTGCCCAAAAGCTGGGTACAGCTGCCACTATCGCCAGTGTGGAGCGGCCAAAAGATCGCTTTCGCCCTGAAGAAGAGGAATCGAATTCAAATGCCTTCCCTGCGTGCGCCCTGTCCCGCTGGCGTCTGCACCTGCGAGCGTGAAGCCGTGCTGGCGGATCCCGCCGCTGATGCGCGGGCGCTCCTGCTCAATCGCCAGGAAGAGCAGCGGTTGCTGGAGCGTCTGGAAAACGTCGCCAGCGCTGCCGAGCTGCAACGCCTGCAGCAGCGCTTGCAGGAGCAGCTCGGTATCCGCCTGGACATCGAGCCGGGACCCGGAGAGGTGCGCAGCGCCCGTGGCATGCTCATCGCGCTGCAGCCACGACCGGGCCTGTGCCGCAAACTCCATCAGTCGATACCGGCGGCCGTGCGCCGCGGCCTCAACCAGCGTCCGGAAGTGCTCTTCGCACTGCTCAACGCCAACGACCTGCTGCGCGACGCCTGAGCGCTCAGCGAGGTGCCTTGAAGCGGATCCAGGTGGGGGCGTGATCGCTGGTCTTTTGCAGATCGCGTACCAAGCGATGCACTCCGGCTTCCTGCAAGGCGTCCTGCAGCGTCGGACTCAACAACAGATGGTCGATGCGCAGACCCGAATTGCGCTGCCAGCGTTGGCGGAAGTAGTCCCAGTAGGTGTAGATCGCCTCATCCGGATGGCTGGCCCGCACGGCGTCCAGCCATCCCTGACCCAGCAGGCGTGCGAAACAGGCGCGACTCTCGGGTTGCAGCAGGGCGTCCTTGCGCCAGGACGTGGGATCGTAGATGTCCCTATCGGTCGGCACCACGTTGTAGTCACCCGCCAGCACTACGGGATGGCCGCTTTCGCTCAGCCCCTGGGCATGCTGGATGAAGCGCTCGAACCAGGTCAGCTTGTAGTCGAACTTGGGGCTCGGCCAGGGATTGCCGTTGGGTAGATAGAGGCTGGCCACCACTACGCCTTTTACCGCCGCCTCCAGATAGCGGCGTTGTGGGTCGTCGGCCATTCCCGGCAAGCCCCGGCGAATCTCCAGTGGCTGGTCGTCGCGCGCCAGGATGGCGACCCCGTTCCAAGAGGGCTGACCGTCCCACAGCGCACCGTATCCCGCGCCTTCCAGTTCCGCCTGGGGAAAGTCGGCGGACTTCGCCTTCAGTTCCTGCAGGCAGACGATGTCGGGCTGCTCGCGCTCCAGCCACTGCAGGAGGACGGGCAGCCGGGCGCGAATGCCGTTGACGTTATAGGTCGCAAGGGTAAGGGAGGTCATGGAGTGCTCCGGAAGAGGTTATAGCCATGACTCAAGCAATCTATAGGCAGTTCCACTTCTGGAATTTTGTGATTTGCGTCGCATTATTTTGTGACTTACTTTTTTTGGCACCTTCGGGAACTTTTGGGCGGTTGTTCGATAGTTGAACAAATAAATTTGACGGCGGATCGCAGTTGAAGGCCCGACAACTTGAGGTGAAAGGATTCATCTGTCGGCGGCGATGAGCGATTATTAAATAAAATATTTAAAAATCAATAATTTATATTTCAACTGAATGATGTCTAAATAGTGGCCATACTTATGGGCTATGAAGTTGGCATGTGGCTTGTATGGGTTAGGGTGCCTGGAGGCAACGTCGCGTCAGCCATGACTGCGCGACTCTTCTCTCACTTCATATCGGCCAGTGTTCAGGGAGCGCGCTGTCGATCTAGCGCAGTTGGTGATGATGAATCCATCCTTCCTGAAGTTTTCCCGCAGGGCCGCCCAGCTGCTGCCCTTCGTCGCCGCCTTGACCCTGGCCACTGGTGCCAAGGCCGAGCAGGTCAATCTGGTCGGCCTCAATCTGTCCGGTGCCGGTTTTGCTGGCCAGGTACTGCCGGGCGTCAATGGCACCCACTACATCTTTCCCGTCGAGGCCTACTTCAAGCAGTGGAGTGGCAAGGGCATCAAGCTGATCCGCTTCCCGATCATCTGGGAGCGCCTGCAACCGGTGCTGGGTGGTCCGCTGGACCCGACCTATGCCGCGCTGGTGGACCAGACCTTCGCCAATGCGCAGAAGTACGGCATGCGCATCATCCTCGACCTGCACAACTACACCTTCTATCGCGGGTCGGTGATCGGCAGCGTGGCGGTGCCCTATGACCGCTACCAGGAGATCATGACCCGGATCGCGCAGCGCTGGAGCAGTCAGCCGTCGCTGTACGCCTACGACATCATGAACGAGCCCCACGACTCCATGGCCCAGTGGCCGATCGCCGCCCAGTACGGCATCAACGGGGTGCGCGCGGTGGACAAGACCAAGCCCATCATGATCGAGGGCAACGGCTGGTCGGAGGCGACCCGCTGGCCGTGGTGGAACGACTCCCTGCTGGCACTCAAGGATCCGTCCGATAACCTGATCTTCCAGGCGCATTCCTATTTCGACGAGAGCGCGGGCGGCAACTACACCGACATCGATGTCGGCAAGCTGAGCCCGGACTACGGCGTGGAGCGTGTGCGCCCCTTCGTCGAGTGGCTGAAGAAGAACAAGAAGAGGGGCATGATCGGCGAATTCGGCGTGCCGGATAACGATCCCCGCTGGTTGCCGCTGATGGACCGGATGCTGGCCTATCTCAAGCAGAACTGCATTCCTTCGACCTACTGGGCGGCAGGTCCGGGCTGGGGCAACTACTTCCTGTCGGTGGAACCCGTCAACGGTGTCGACCGACCGCAGTGGCCGACCCTGAAGAAATACATCGATGACAGCAGCTGCACCGCCATCGGCCCGCTTGCCAGCGGCACGGGCAGCACCCCGGCCAGCGGCACCGGTGCCACGGGCGGCTCCAGCGGCTCCAGCGGCTCCACAGGCAGCAGCGGTGGCTCCAGCAGCGGCAATAGCGGTTCGGGCAGTGGTAGCACCCCGAGCACCGGTACCCCCGCGGGCAGCGGCAATAGCGGTGGCTCGACTACGACCGGGGTGACTACCTCGATCAACGATTTCACCAACGAAGACTGGCTGCACGGCGTCTATCGCAAGTCGGCGGGCTTCTCCATTCCGGCGTCGGCCGCGAACGTGGGTGCCTTCAAGGTGGGCGCGCAGCTCACGCCAGCCGATGGCAAGAGCTACAAGGTGACCTATGCCCAGGTCGTCGGCAGCAACATGAGCGTCTTCATCGAGAGCCCGCAGCTCGACGGCAATGCCTATGGCTATCCCAAGACCCTGAAGACCGGTACCACCACCTCCGGCACGCCGGCGACGGTGCCCGGGACCACGACGGGCACGACGGGCAGTACCGGTAGTGCGGGCAGCTCCAGTTCGGGCAGCAACTCCAGCACCAACTCCAGCACCAACTCCGGCAGCGCGGCTCCGGCCGCGACGGCGCCGGTGGTCGAGGTGAAGCCTGTGACGGGTGCCGGCAGCTCGGGATCCGCGGGCTCCACCACGCCGGCAGCCGGTTCCACGACCACGCCGACGGGATCGAGCGGTACGCCCGCCAACAGCGCCAAGCTCAATCTGCTGGGGCTGAACTTCTCGGGTGCCGCCTTTGCGCCTCAGACGCTGCCCGGAGTGCTCAACGTCAACTACATCATGCCGGGCGAGGCCAACTTCCAGCAGTGGAGCGCCAAGGGCGTACGGCTGATCCGCTTCCCGGTGATCTGGGAACGTCTGCAGACGCGCTTCTTCGGGAGCCTGGAAGGGGCGTACACCCAGCAGGTCACCCAGGTGCTGGAGCTGGCCAAGAAGTACAACATGAAGGTGATCCTGGCGCTGGACAACGGCGGGCGCTACAAGGGCACCCTGATCGGCACCGGTTCCGTTACCAACTTCAACTACTGGGATCTGATGTACCGCCTGGCCTACCAGTGGGGCAACCATGCCGCGCTCTATGGCTATGACATCATGGGCAAGCCCAATGGCGCCGACAGCAGCTGGCCGGTGACGGCGCAGTCCGGCATCGACGGGGTGCGCACCATGGACCGCACCCACCCGGTGATCGTCCAGGGCAATGCCTGGGGTAGCGCGGCCAACTGGCCGGGCGCGAGCAATGCCCTGCTCAATCTGAAGGATCCGGCCAACAACATCATCTACGCGGCCAACGTCTACCTCGACGAGGATGGCAGCGGCAGCTACGCCGCGCAGAACATGAACAACTTCGATCCGCAGGTGGGGGTCAATCGCGTCAAGCCCTTCGTCGAATGGCTCAAGCGCAACGGCAAGCGGGGCATGATCGCCGAGTTCGGCGTACCGGCTGGCGACAGCCGCTGGCTGACCGCCACCGACAATCTGCTGGCCTATCTGCAGCAGAACTGCATGCCGCTGACCTACTGGGCGGCGGGTCCGGGCTGGGGAGCTGCCGCGCTGGCGGTGGAGCCGGTCAATGGCGTGGAGCGGCCGCAGTGGCCGACCCTGAAGAAGTATGTCGATGCCAGCAACAGCTGCACGGCGGTAGGCCCGCGCTAGCTTTCCCTGCGCTTGCACTGAAGGCGACGACCCTGCTGAGGCTCGTCGCCTTTTTTCTTGATCGATCGGTGAGGAAAAGGGAACTTTTCAGGTGTCACAAACCTGCAGTGGCGATACGAAAAGGCTCTGCATCGGTGGTTTAGGGGACGACGAACGGCTCTAGCTCGACTTGTCAGGGGACGGTTAGAGTCCGGTTGACATCCCAAGCACAAGGAGTAGGTGCCATGACGCAAACCACCCAGCAGCGGCTGCAGACGCTCGAAGAGCAGATTCGCAGTCATCGACAGGATCTCGCCCGGAGCCGGCAGAGCTTTCAGGAGCAATTCGTCATCTACACCCGAGAGTTTGCCCGGCTGAGCGTGCTCGAAGCCCAGCTCGAGCTGGTACGCCGGAATACCAAGGCCAAGGCACCGAACTGAAGTCGGCCAGGCCTCAATCGTCCCGCGTCAGGACTTCCAGCAATTCGATTTCAAAAGTCAGGTTGGCATGTGGCTTGATCAGCGCACCGATCTGACGTTCGCCATAGGCGAGCGCCGCTGGTACCTCCAGGCGCCGCTTGCCACCCACCCGCATGCCCATCAGCCCCTGGTCCCAGCCCTTGATCACCCGGCCGGTGCCGATCACGCACTGGAAGGGCCGGCCCTTGGCGCGGGATGAATCGAACAGGGTACCGTCGTCCAGCCAGCCCTCGTAGTGGGTGGTGATCAGGGCGCCCTTGACCACCGCCTTGCCGTCGCCCACCACCTGGTCCTCGATCCGCAATTCGTCACTCATAGCTGTGCTCCCGGCAAAAGCCGGATTCTAGCCTGAGCACGACCCTATGGCCGGCTCACTCCGGCACGTCGCCGAACAGGCCGGCCTGGTAGTCACGGATCGCCTCGCGGATCTCCTCGGCGCTGTTCATGACGAAGGGGCCGTGGGCGACGATGGGTTCGGCAAAGGGCGCCGCATGGCCATAGAGCAGCACGGCGCCGTCGCGACTGGCGACTTCGAGGTGATCGCCGTCGTCGGCGAATTCGAACAGCTGCCAGGGGGCTTCGTCCTGGCCAGCGATCTGCAGGGTGCCGCGGACGCCGTAGCAGAACACCGTGGTGCCGGACGGGGCGGGCAGGGTGGCGCGGCCGCCGGGGGCGATCTCGACGGTCATCAGGGTGATGGGCGTCGGCGTCTGCACGGCGCCCTGGACACCCTGGTGAGTGCCGGAGGTGAGTCGGATGCGCACCCGGCCTTCATCCGCTTCGATCAGCGGCATGGCTTCGGCAGTGACGCCCTGGTAGGCCGGTGGCGTGAACTTGAGGCGGGCGGGGAGATTGACCCACAGCTGCAGGATCTCCAGGTCGCCGCCATCACGCTTGAAGGCCGCGGGAGAGAGTTCGGCATGCACCAGGCCGCTGCCCGCGGTCATCCACTGGATGCCCCCGGCTTCGATGACGCTTTCATGGCCGCCACTGTCGCGGTGGGCCAGCGAACCGGCGAGGATGAAGGTCACCGTCTCGAAACCGCGATGGGGATGAGGACCAAAGGGCAGGCCGGCATTGTGCGGCGGATAGACCTGGGGACCGTGGTGGTTGAGGAACAGGAAGGGGTCCAGATGCGGCAGATTGGGACCCGGCAGCGGGCGGCGGGTCTGGAGGTCACCGATGTCGTCACGCCGGGCGGGATGGCGGTGCAGCAGGGTACGGGCGTTCATGCGGAGCCTCGCGGGGGCAAAACCCCAGTGTAAGGGGCACCTCGGCAGGCGGGTACCCCAGGCGTGAAGAGCGCCCTTCAGATGGAGAAGCGCACCTCGCGTTGCGGCCGGGCCACGAGCGGGCGACGGTGATTGACCACCAGTTCGCCGATACGGATCAGGTGGGCACGGGTGACATTGCGACTCAGCCCCAGCAGGCGCGCGGTATGGACCTGGTTGCGATGGCAGAAGCGATAGGCCGCGCGCACCAGGGCCTCTTCGACGCGCTCGTGCAGGGCCTCCGGTTGCTCTTCGAACAACTGGGCGAAGGCCTCGGTCAGCAGGCTGTCCACTGGCGGCGTTTCGACCGGACGTGGCGCTGGCGGAACGCGGCTGGGCCGCTGGACAAAGGTCAGGTCGGTGGCTTCCAGTACACCCTGGGGCTTGAGCAGCAGCGCGTGCTGCAGGGTGTTTTCCAGTTCGCGGATATTGCCCGGCCAGGGGTGCTCCAGCAGGCGTTGCTCCGCTGCCGGTGTCAGGGCGACCGGCGCCTGGGCATAGGCGTGGAGGAAGTGCCGGGCCAGCGGCAGGATATCGCCCTGGCGCTGGCGCAGCGGCAATAGCGGCAGGCTGACCACATTGAGGCGGTACCAGAGGTCCTCGCGAAAGGAGCCTTCGGCCACCGCCCGCTCCAGCGGGATGTTGGTGGCGGCGATGATCCGCACGTTCAGCGGCAGGCTGCGGCGAGAGCCCAGCCGCACCACCTCGCGCTCCTGCAGGACGCGCAGCAGCTTGACCTGCACCGACAGCGGCAGGTCGCCGATCTCGTCGAGAAACAGGGTGCCGCCGTTGGCCTCCTCGAACCAGCCGGCGCGGGCGGTGAGGGCGCCGGTGAAGGCGCCTTTCTCATGGCCGAACAACTCAGCCTCGACCAGACTCTCGGCGAAGGCGCCGCAATTGACGGCGACGAAGGGGCCGGCATGGCGGTGACTCAGCGCATGGATATGCCGGGCGATCAGTTCCTTGCCGGTACCGGTCTCGCCGATCACCAGCACACTGGCGTCGCTCGGGGCGATCTTTTCCAGATGGGCGAGCAGATCCCGCGATTTGGGATCGGCGAACACCTGGGCGGTCGCGCGGTAGCGGGGCACCTCGGGCGTGCGCGTCAGGGTCAGCAGGGTCATCGGGGGATTCCTCAGGAGTAGAAGCTGGGGGTGGGCAGAACGTCGTTGAGGGCCCAATCGCCCAGCTCGTGCAACTTGTAGTCGACCGGATCGTGCAGGGTCTGGGTGCGCAGGTTGCGCCAGTAGCGATCCAGGCGCAGCGCGCCAGCGGTCGCCCGGGCGCCGCCGACCTCGAACAGGCGGCTGGCGAGATCGAGGCCGTGCCGGCTGGCGGCGACCTTGGCCGTGGCGATGGCGATGGCCAGTTCGCCCCGTGCCGCTGGGGTAAGGGCCGTACCCTGTTGCCAGGCCTGGGCGAAGGCGCCGTTGGCGCGCTCGACCAGCAGACGGCTGCTTTCCAGGGCGACCCAGAACTCGCCGTAGTGGCGCAGGATGTAGGGGTCTTCGCTGGCGCTGGCGGCCGGTGACTTGAACCAGGGACGCGCCTGGGTGGTGGTGTAGCGGCGCGCCTCGGCGAAGGCACCTTCGGCCAGACCGAGAAAGATGTTGGCGAAGATCAGCTGGGCCAGCAGCGGCCGCAGGCAGGCGAAGGGCGTGCTCAGCGGGCCGGGGTCGAGCAGCCATTCCTGCTGTTCGACGCGGACGCCGTCGAAGCGCGCACTGCCACTGTCGGTCTGGCGCTGGCCGTTGTTGTCCCAGTCGTCGAACAACTGGATGCCGGCGCGTCTAGTGGGTACCACGGCGATCAGCAGGCGTCCGCTGTCATCGTTTTCCAGCGCGGAAAGCAGCAACAGATCCGAATCCAGGGCACCGCTGCAAAAGCTCTTCTGGCCGTCAACCTGCCAGGCATCGCCGTGGCGACGGGCGAGGGTGCGGCGATCCAAGGGGTTGAGCGCGTTCCCCCAGAACAGGGCGTCGCGCGCGGTGCTCTCCAGCCAGGGTCGCCATTGCGCAGGCTGGCCGAACAGCTGGGCGGTGGCCAGCAGCAGATGGTGGAAGCCGAACACCTGGGCCAGGGAGCTGTCGATCCGGGCCAGCCGCCGTACGGCCTCCAGCGTCTGGTCCCAGGGGGCGCCGAGGCCGCCCAGCTCCTCGGGAATGCTCAGGGCCAGGAGACCGCTCTGGCGCAGGGCGTCACGCTCGGTCTTGGGCGTACCGCCCTGGCGATCGCGCTCGGCCGCGGTGGTGGCGAAGCGTTCCAGCAGGGGCGTGAGGGGATCCAGCAGGGCATCGGACATGAGGGACTCGCGCGGTGGAGAGAGTTGGCAGGCGTTAGAACGTAATGCGAGCCAAACCCTAATCTGAAATATTTTTTTGTTATTATTTAATGGCGCGGCGCTTTTTCCCGGTGGTTGGAAAATCAGCTCACCGTGTCTAACTAGGGATTAAAGACCTGACTAGTACCGGTCGATATAGGTTTAACTCAATCTCCCGACCAGGGGCGTGTCATGTTCAACAAAGGATTAAAACAAGAACTGCAGCGTCTCCGCGAGCAGGTGGATTCCTTCAAGCGACTGAAGGCCGAGCTCGACGTCGAGATGATTGGCCTGGAGCTGGACGGCCAGGGCCGCGTGACCGCGGTGAACGCCAATTTCGAACAGGAAATGGGCCTGCGCGCCGCGGATCTGCTGGGTCGTCCGCTCGCGGATCTGGTGCCGGCGCATGTCCGGAACCAGGAGTACAACCGTCGCCTGCAGCAGAGCCTCAGTCGCGGCGAGCCCTATAGCGGGGCCCTGCATCTCCTGCGTGGCGACGGCCGGGAAGCCTGGTTGAGAGGCATCCTGCACCCGTTCCACGACAGCCAGGGCCAGGTGACGCGCTTCCGCCTGTTCTGCAATAACCTGACGAGAACCATCGAGACCTCGCGCGAGCACGAAAGCCTGCTCAAGGCGCTGCGCCGTTCGACGGCGGTCATCGAATTCAATCTCGACGGCGAGGTGCTCGACGCCAACGACAGATTCCTGCAGGCCATGGGTTATTCCCTGGCGCAGATCAAGGGCAAGCACCACCGTCTGTTCTGCGAGGCGGCCGAGGCCAACTCCGAGGCCTATCAGCAATTCTGGGCGCGCCTGCGTCGCGGCGAATTCGTCGTGGATCGCTTCAAGCGCCTGGATGCCCATGGCCGCGATGTCTGGCTGGAAGCCTCCTATAACCCGGTGATCGACGCCCACGATCGGCTGTACAAGGTGGTCAAGTTCGCCACCGTGATCACCGATCAGGTCCAGCAGGAACAGGCGGTGTCCGAGGCGGCCAGTGTGGCCTTCGAGACCTCCCGGCATACCGACGACACCGCCCGCAAGGGCGCGGCGGTGGCGCAGCAGACGGTGGAGGTGATGCGCGCCCTGGCCACCCAGATGCAGGAGGCGGTGAAGGGTATCGAGGCGCTGGACAACGAGTCCCAGGTGATCGGCACCATCATCAAGACCATCAGCGGCATCGCCGAACAGACCAACCTGCTGGCACTAAATGCCGCCATCGAGGCGGCCCGGGCCGGCGAGCAGGGCCGCGGCTTCGCCGTGGTGGCCGACGAGGTCAGGCAATTGGCTTCGCGCACCAGCAAGGCGACCGAGGAAATCGTCGGGGTGGTGCAGCAGAACCAGCAACTGGCCGGCGAAGCCGTGACGGTGATCGAGAATGGCCGGCGCCAGGCCGAGCAGGGCCTGGAACTGGCCGGGCAGGCCGCGCAGGTGATCGTGGAGATCCAAGATGGCGCCCAGCGGGTGGTCGGCGCCGTGGGGCGATTCGCCCGCCAGCTGTCGAACTGATCCCGCACGCTGAATGCACAACGGCAACCCCAGGGTTACCGTTGTGCATTCAGGCGGTCAGCCCTGCTTGCTGCCGCCGCCGATTTGCCAGACGAAGGGCGGTTCGCTGCCGTCGATCTCCCAGGCGCCGACGATGCGCTCCTTGTAGATCAGCGGATTGTGCGAGGCCGCGGTGCGGGCGTTGCGCCAGTGGCGATCCAGGCCCTTGCTGGCATGGGTCGCCGAGGCCCCCAGCGCATTGAAGAGGTCGCTGGTGGCCCGCAGCACCAGCTCGGCGACCGCCGATTGCGCCTGGGCCGATTCCAGTTCCGCCGCCACGTTGGCTTCGTGCTCGGCGGCGGCATCCCCGGCATAGCGGGCTTCGAAAGCGGCCTGGGCCGCGGCGGCGGCTGCCAGGGTCGCGGCTTCGGCGGCGTAGACGAAGGCCGAGGCCCTGCCCACCACCTGCTGCACCTGGGGATCGGCACTGGCCGCACTGGCGTTGCCATGGCTGTAGACCCGGGTGCGCCCCCGTACTTCCATCGCGAATTCGCGCACGGCCGCCTGGCCGCTGCCGGTGATCACAGCCAGCAGCACCAGCTGGTAGAAGGCGGTCTGGTATTTGAAGCGGGTGGCGAAGTCGATGAGATTCTCGGGCGCCACGCGCACGTCCTCGAACACCGAGGTGCCACTGGCGGTGGTGCGCTGGCCGAAGCCGTCCCAGTCGTCGGACTGGCGCACGCCGGGCTGGTCGGTGCGGATGGCGGCGATGACATCGCCGCCGGTGTCGTCGCGCTGGGCGTAGACGTCGATCCAGTCGGCGAACAGGCTGCCGGTGCTGTAGTACTTGGTGCCGTTGAGACGCCACTCGCCGTCCCTCTGGCTGACCCGGGTGATGACCTCGCCGAGCTTGACGGTGCCGATCTCGGTCCAGGCGTTGCCCACCAGGTCACCGGCGACGAAGCGCTCGAACCAGACCTGTTGGGAGGCGCCGGCATGGGCGTTGAGGCGATCCTCGACAAAGGCGAAGTGCCCGCGCAGCGCCTGGGGCAGATTGCTGTCGGCGGCTGCCAATTCGATCAGCAGCCGTACCAGTTGCGGCAGGCTGGCGCCGCTGCCGCCGAATTCCACGGGCACCCGCACCGCGCCGAAGCCGGCGTCCTTGAGCCAGGCGACGGGCGCATAGGGCAGGGTGCGCTGGCGTTCGCGTTCCAGGGCGCCTTCGGCGATCCGGGCAAAGAGCGGCCGAAAGCGCGCGGCCAGTTGTTCGTAGTCGGGGCTGGGCGCAGGGGTGGGCGGCAGGTGGCGAGCGGGCAGATTCATGGTGATCCTCGGCGGTTGGAAGGTCGACGCCAGAGGCTTTGCAAGAGCGTTGCCAGGACCTGAAAGGTCGCTTTTTCGGGGTTTGCCGGGCCTGGACTGCCTGGCCGGCAGCAGGAGTGCCTGGCCGCTGTTGCTCGGGCGACAGCGGGTCGGCCACGCTAGACTGGCCTTTTGTCTGGAGTCCCCATGGACCTCTTGTTTCTCGGCACCTCGGCCGGGGTGCCGACCCGGCGGCGCAACGTCTCGGCCCTTGCCCTGATCGGGGACCAGGGCAAGGGCTGGTTTCTCGTCGACTGCGGCGAGGCCACCCAGCACCAGCTGCTGCGCACCCCGCTGTCGGCGGCGGATCTGCGCGCCATCTGCATCACCCATGTCCATGGCGACCACTGCTATGGCCTGCCAGGGCTGCTGGCCAGCGCGGCCATGACCGGGCGCCGCCAACCGCTGCTGCTGATCGCACCCCAGGCGGTAGGGGACTGGCTCACCGCCACCCAGAGGCTGACCGCGCTGAACCTGCCTTTCGAGCTGCGCTTTCATGCCCTGGAGGGTTTTACCGGTGTCGCCGTGGGCGCCTGGGATATCGACGCCTTCGCGCTTTCCCATCGGGTGCCCAGTCACGCCTTTCGCTTCCGCGAGACCCGTCGGCCGCAGCGCCTCGATCCCGCGGCCCTGGCGGCGGCCCAGGTGCCGCGCGGGCCGCTGTGGGGCCTGCTGCAGGGCGGCGAGGACGTGCTGCACGAAGGCCGCCTGCTGCGCAGCGCCGACTTCCTGCAGGCGGCCCATGGCGAACGGCGGCTGGTGGTGGCGGGAGACAATGACGATCCCGCCTTGCTGGCGGAGGCCTGCCGGGGCGCTCAGCTGCTGGTCCATGAAGCCACCTACGCCCAGGCGCAGATCGACAAGACCGGGCAGAGCTGGGGCCACAGCAGCGCGGCCGGCATCGCTCGTTTCGCCGAGGCGCAAGGACTGCCGGCCCTGCTGCTCACTCATTTCAGTCCGCGCTATCAGGCCGAGGCGGGGCGTTCGCCCTCCATCGACGAGCTGCGCCGGGAAGCCGCGGCATGCTATGGCGGCCATCTGCAGCTGGCCGAAGATTTCGCGCGCTTTCGCCTGGATCGTCAGGGCCGGCTGAAAGCCCTGGACCAGAGCGGCGGGGCAGGGGATGGCGACCCGCAGCAGGAAAGAGGCTGAAACGCTTCGGTCTTGTCTGACCTGTTCTCCTTGGGCATAGTGCGAACGTTTATCAGTTCAGTATCCTTTCGATCCCTCGCACCTCGTCCCTAGGAGAAGCAAATGGCGGTGTCTTTCAACAAGGTCTCGACGCTGGGCGCCATGGCGCTACTGTCCCTGGCAGTGGCAGCCTGTTCCAATCGCCCGGAGGCACCGATGCCACCGCCACCCGCGCCGGCGCCTGTCGCCGCGCAGCCCGCCGCGCCCCAGGCGCCGGCCGAACTCAAGCGCATCGAGCTGGGCTACGGCGTCTACGAGCTGGCCTACAGCCCGGCCAAGCAGTCGGTCTACGCGGCGACCGCCCAGCTGACCAAGGGCGTCACCGGCGGAGTGATCTACCAGCTGGATCCAGCCACCCTGGCCATCACCGGCCAGATCCATACCGATCTGAAGAACTTCGCCCTGACCACCGATGCCAGCGGCGAGACGCTGTTCGTCACCAATTCGCTGGACGGCGGTCTCAGCCGCATCGACCTGCGTACCGGCAAGGTGGAGAAGCGGCTGAAATTCAACGAGATGGGTCGTGACGGCCATCCGGTCAATCCGCGTCAGGTGATCCTGCATGACGGCCTGCTGTATGTCGGCGGTGTCGGCGATCCGGGGGTGATCTGGGTGGTGGACGCCAAGACCCTGACCCTCAAGGCGCGCATTCCCAATGCCGGCAAGTGGGTGACCGGCCTGCTGTATTCCGAGGACACGGGGCGCCTCTATGCGGCCAACGGCAGTGGGGAAGTGCTGGTGATCAATCCGCGCACCCGCAAGATCGAGCACCGCTGGACCCCGGGCGACGGTGGCAAGTACCTGCTGCTGAACCTGGCCGAGGATCGCGCGAACCACCAGCTGTTCGTCACCGACAACTCCGAGGCCAAGACCGTGCTGGTCTTCGATATCCGCAGCGGCAAGGTGATCAAGCGCCTGCCGGTGGGTGACGCCCTGGCCATCAAGCTCAATACCAAACGCAATGAGCTGTACATCACCCAGCGCGAGACCGGTCGGCTGCTGATCCTCGACGCCACCACCTACGCCGAGAAAAAGGCCTATGACCTCAAGCCCAATCCCAACAGCCTGCTGGTCAGCCCGGATGGCCAGACGCTGTATGCGACGGTGAAGACGCCCTTCGACAAGGAATACATGAACACCGCGCCGGAAAGCGTGGTGCGCATCGACCTCTCCGCGGTGAAGTAAACCGCGCCGCCCTGGCTGCCGCAGCGTCCTGCTGCGGTGGCCCCGGGCTTTCCAGGCCCGCCGGCTTGCTCTTGAATGCGTGGGTCCCACCACCCAGGAGCCGCCACCTTGTCCGCGACCGATCTCAGCCTGCTTCCGCTGCTGGAAGCCTCCTACCGTCACTGGCTCGGCCAGCCGCTGCCGCGTCCCGCGGGATTACTTGCGGCCGACGTTCCTGCCTGGCTGCATGAGCGGGCACCCTATGCCCTGCTGGCGCACGGTACCGAAGGCGATCCGCTGTTCTGCTACGCCAACGGTCAGGCGCTGATCTGCTTCGGCTATCCCCGCGCCGAATTCATCGGCATGCCCTCCAGGTTCAGCGCCTCACCCAAGGACAGGGACGAGCGCCAGCGCCTGATGGAAGCGGTAGGACGCCAGGGTTATGCCTGCGGCTATGAGGGCTGGCGGGTCGACAAGGCGGGAGAGGCCTTCCGGATCCATGCCGGCGTGGTGTGGAATCTGCTTGATGTCGACGGACAGCGGTTGGGGCAGGCGGCGTTGTTCTGGCCGGATCCGCAGCGGATTGGGCAGCTGGAATGAGGTAGAGATCGTTGGGCTCGGCTGCGCTCGGAAGATCGGTGGATTCGTGGACAAGGCTGCGCCGTTGTCCACACTACGCCTAGCCTGACGGCGTAGGGTGGAAAACCGCGCAGCGTTTTCCACGCGAGGGTGATGCCAGGCTATCCCGACTCACCCCGGTCGGATGCTTCACTCGTCCTCGACGATCAGCACCACCAGATCCTTGGGCCCGTGGGCGCCATAGGCCAGTACCTGCTCGATGTCGGCGGTCTTGGACGGTCCGGAGATCAGCAGGGCGTTGGTCGGCATGCCGTCCTGCCAGCGGTGCCGTTGCTGCAACTCGTAGAAGTTGTCCACCACGGTGCTGGCCCGGAGCAGGGCGATGTGCAGCGGGGGCACCAGGCTCATCAGGCGCGGTTCCTGGCGATCCGGCCAGAGTACCAGGCTGCCGGTGGAGGCCAGGGCGCCGAGGGTGCCGGTGAGGCTGGCCGGGGTGTCGTTGAACAGTTCGGCCTTCCATTCCTCCACGGGGCGATCATAGGCCTTCCAGCGCGGTGAGCCGGCGCCCTGCCAGCGCTCCACCAGGCGCGCACCATGGGGCGTGCCGGGAGCGATCAATAGCTGATCCAGACCCCGTTCGGCGAGGACGCGCTCGACCAGCGCCGGCCAGTCCGCCGCGGTGGTCAGGTGGGTTTCGGTATGCACCGTCTCCATCAAGGTACGCAGGCGGGCGACGCGCTCCGCAGGTGGATAGCGCCAGGGTTCGGTCACCAGGGCTTCGTCGAAGGTGTCCGCCAGCGGCTGGGTGCCCTGCAGACTGCCGCGCAGCTTGGCGAGGATGTTGTCGCGGGCGCTCATGGGCGTTTCTCCAGGTGGTCGCGGGCCAGTTCGTGCAGCGAGCGCGCTGCCGGTCTGGGTGCGCTGTGGTGCTCCGTCCAGGGGCCGAGCTGGCCAGGGGTGAAGCGGCCGAAGCGGGTGGCCAGGTAGCTGAAGCCGCGATAGAGCAGCGGCGAGGTGTAGAGACTCTGCCAGGCATGCCAGGTCCAGCGCTCCCGGGCGGAGAACTTGCTGCCCTGGCCGCGCAGCAGGTGCGGCTCGGCATTGGGCGCCTTGACGTTCTCTTCGCGCAGGCGCCGCAAGAGCGCCGGAATCGGGATCTTGACCGGGCAGACCTCTCCGCAGGCGCCGCACAGCGAGGAGGCGCTGGGGTGGTCGGGCGCCCGCTCCAGGCCGACCAGGTGCGGGGTGATGATGGCGCCGATGGGGCCGGGATAGACCTCGCCATAGGCATGGCCGCCGATGCGGGTATAGACCGGGCAGTGGTTCATGCAGGCGCCGCAGCGGATGCAGTTGAGGGTCTGGCGCAATTCGCTGTCGGCGAAGGCCTGGCTGCGGCCGTTGTCCAGCAGCACCAGGTGCACCTCGCGCGGTCCGTCCAGTTCCTCGGCCTTGCGCGGCCCGGAGATCATGTTGACGTAGGTGGTGATCGGCTGGCCCAGGGCCGAACGGGTCAGCAGCGACAGCAGCGGTACCACGTCGCGCAGATTCTCCACCACCTTTTCGATACCGGTCACGGCGATGTGCACCGGCGGTACCGTGGTGGACATCCGCCCGTTGCCCTCGTTTTCCACCAGCAGCAGGGTGCCGGTCTCGGCCACGGCGAAGTTGACCCCGGAGATGCCGATGTCGGCCTCGAAGAATTTCTGCCGCAGCACTCGCCGACCGGTCTGGATGAGTTCGTCGACGTCGGTGGTGTAGGGCTCGGCGAGGTGCTCGTGGAAGAGGGTGCCCACCTGCTGCCGGTTGAGGTGGATGGCCGGCATGATGATGTGCGACGGCTTCTCGCCGGCGAGCTGGATGATGTACTCGCCCATGTCGGATTCCAGGCAGTCGATGCCCTGGGCGCCGAGGACGTGGTTCATGTCCATCTCTTCGCTGACCATGGACTTGCCCTTGATCAGCAGTTTGGCCGCATGGCGCTCGGCGATCTGCTGGACGATGGCGTTGGCCTCGGCCGTGGTCTCGGCCCAGTGCACCTGGACGCCATTGCGTGTGAGGTTGGCTTCCAGGCGTTCCAGCAGTTCCGGCAGCTTGGACAGCGCCCGGGCGCGGGTGCGATTGCCCAGTTCGCGCAGGCGCTCGCGCTCGTCGGCATCGCTCATGCTGGCTAGGCGCTTGGTCATCAGCGAATCCATGGCCGTGCGGAAGTTGCGTCTGAGCTGGTCGTCGCCCAGGGCCTGGCGGGCCCGCGTCTTGAAGGGGGGCGCCGCGCTGACGTCGGTGAGGGGGATCTTCAGCATCTCGTTCATGCGGCACCTCCGATACGGCGCCAGAGAAAGCTCGCCAGGTGTTCGCCACGCAGGGCGGCGCGCTGCTTTTCCAGGGCGCCGTTGATGTTCATCAGGCACCCGCAGTCGGCGGTGAGCACCTGGGCCGCGCCGCTGTCCTGCAGGGCGCGGGTCTTGTCCGCCACCATGGCGCCGGAGATGTCCGGCATCCGCACCGAGAAGGTGCCGCCAAAACCGCAGCATTCGCTCTCGTGGTCATGGTCGACGCGCTCCACGGCCTGCAGCTGGCCGAGCAGGGCGCGGCCGTGCAGGTGGGTCTGCATCTCGCGACGGGCGCTGCAGGAGGTATGCAGCGCCACCTTGGTCGGGGCGCCGCGATCCTGGTAGTCGACCTGGCAGACGTGCAGCAGGAATTCCGCCAGTTCGTAGGTGCGCTCGGCCAGATCCCGTACCTGCCGCAGGGTCTCGGGTTCGTCGGCGAACAGCTCGGCATAGTGATGGCGCAGCATCCCGGCGCAGGAGCCGGAGGGCACCACCACCGGCCAGGGCTCGGCGAACAGCGCCAGCTGGCTGCGCGCCACGGCGCGGGCCTCCTCGGTGTAGCCCGAGGTGTAGGCGGGCTGGCCGCAGCAACTCTGCGCCTGGGGGAACTGCACGCGGATGCCTTCGCGCTCCAGCAGGCGGATGCTGTCCATGCCGGCTTCGGGATAGAAGAGGTCCACCACGCAGGTGCCGAACAGATAGACCTGCGTCGGTTTCTGCGGCGGATAGGTCCGCGGCGGCGCCAGCGGTGGCGCGGTGCGGGTGGCGTTAGGGGCGGCGTTGTGGAAGAGGTCGTTCATCAGGCGTCACTCCGGGTTTGCCCGGTTAAAAGAAGACCGGCGGCGACCGGAGTCGCCGCCGGGAACCGCACGATCAGTGCACCAGCATGCCGGTGAACACATAGGCCTGTGCCAGAGTGATCAACCCGACCAGCACGGCGAAGCCGATGCTGTGGCGCACGGTGAAGCGGAACAGGTCGGACTCCTTGCCCACCATGCCGGTGGCGGCGCAGGCCACGGCGATGGATTGCGGCGAGATCATCTTGCCGGTCACGCCGCCGGAGCTGTTGGCCGCCACCAGCAGGGTGTCGGAAACGCCGATTTGGTGCGCGGTGGTCGCCTGCAGCGAGCCGAACAGGGCATTGGACGAGGTGTCCGAACCGGTCAGGAACACCCCCAGCCAGCCCAGCAGCGGCGAGAAGAAGGGGAACAGCGCGCCGGTACCGGCCAAAAGCAGCGCCAGGGTAGTGGACATGCCCGAGTAGTTGACGACGAAGGCGAAGGCCAGCACCAGTCCGATCGACAGGATCGGCTTGCGCAATTCCACCAGGGTTTCCCTGAACACGCCCAGGGCGGTCGAGGGCTTGATGCGGAAGATGGCCATGGAGATCAGGGCGGAGATCAGGATGGCGGTGCCGGAGGCCGACAGCAGGTCGAGCTTGTAGACCGCCGGCATCGGCGTCGGCGTGGCCACGATCGGCAGTGTCTTGAGCACCAGCTTGTCCAGGTAGGGCACCGGCACGTTGATCACCAGGGCATAGAGGGCACCGCCGGTGGCGAACAGCGCCTTGAAGGCCTTGGTGGTCCAGATCGTGACGACCACGGTCAGGATCAGGAACGGCGACCAGGCCTTGATCACGGTACCCAGGGAATGCTCCGGAGGCAGTCGGCCGCCGCCGCCGAAACCAGCCCCGCCACCCAGCATGGCGGCGCCGCCGCCACTGACCACGGCAGTGGCACCCGCGGTGGCCTGCTGCGGCTGGCGCAGCTTGAGGTAGCTGGTGAGGGCGATCATGGCGGCCAGCGACGAGGTGATGTCGGGCAGTTCCGGACCGATGAAGTTGGAAGTCAGGTACTGGAACACGGCGAAGGTGCCGCCGCATATCAGCGCCGGCTTCCAGGTATCCCGCAGGCCGCGCATGCCGTCCATCATGAACATCAGCCACAGCGGCACCAGCAGCGACAGCAGCGGCAGCTGGCGGCCGGTCATGGCGCCGATCTTGAAGGCGTCGATACCGGTCACCTGGCCGGCGACGATGGTCGGGATACCCAGGGCGCCAAAGGCCACCGGCGCGGTGTTGGCGATCAGGCAGAGTCCGGCCGCCTTCAGCGGATTGTGGCCCAGGCCCACCAGCAGGGCGGCGGTGATGGCCACCGGCGCACCGAAACCGGCGGCACCCTCCAGGAAGGCGCCAAAGCAGAAGCCGATCAGCAGCACCTGCAGGCGCTGGTCGTCGGTGATGGACAGTACCGAGCTGCGGATGATGTCGAACTGGCCGCACTTGACCGTCAGCTTGTAGAGGAACACCGCCGTGACGATGATCCAGGCGATGGGCCAGAGGCCATAGAGGAAACCGTAGCCGGCCGAGGCCAGTGCCTTGTCCACCGGCATGCGATAGACGAACAGCGCGATGAGCAGGGCGATCGCCAGGGTGATGGCGCCCGCCACATGCCCCTTGAGTCTCAGACCCGCGAGCGCGACGAAGAAGAACAGAATGGGCAGAGCGGCGACGAAGGCCGAAAGGCCGAGGCTGCCCAGGGGGAGATAGATCTGTTGCCAGGTTTCCATCGGGTGCTCCTTGATTGTTTTTGTAGGGAGTCGGCAGGACGGGGTTGCACAAGATCGCGACCTGTGGCAAAAATTGGTAAGACCAATTTACAAGGGCGACTTCACGCACGTTAAGCGGGGTCTTTGCCTCTGTCAAACCCCTTGCTGTGCGACTTTCGTCGGCCAGTACCGCCCGGCTGGCGGACGTCCGCCCCTGTCCGCGGCATTTTTCGAGGTTTTTCATGGGGTTCGAACCGGTCAAGCAACGTCGTCTGTCGGACGACATCGTCAAGCACCTGGAGGCGCTGATCGCCGAAGGCTCCCTGCGACCTGGCGAGCGCCTGCCGGCCGAGCGGGTGCTGGCCGAGCGCTTCGGGGTGTCGCGGCCCTCGCTGCGCGAAGCCATCCAGAAGCTGATCGCGCGCGGCCTGCTGCTCAGCCGGCAGGGCGGGGGCACCTATGTCACCGAGGCGCTGAACAGTGCCTTCACCGATCCCCTACTGCCGCTACTGGAAAGCCGCGAGGAAACCCGTCGCGACCTGCTGGAGTTTCGCCACACCCTGGAAAGGGCCTGCGCCTACTACGCCGCCCAGCGCGCCACCGAGCCGGACCTGGCGCGGCTGACCCTGGCCTGGGAGCGCCTGGAGGATTGCTACCGGCGGCGCGACACCCTGACCCGGGAAGAGGAGGGCGAGGCCGATGCGGCCTTTCACCTGGCCATCGCCGAGGCCAGTCACAACGCCGTCTACCTGCACAGCATCCGCAGCCTGTTCGAATTGCTGCGCCATCACATGGTGACCAACATCGGTGGGATGCAGGCGCAGCGGGGGGAAACCCGCGAGCGCCTGCTGGAGCAGCACCGGGCGCTGTACCAGGCGATTGTTGCGGGGGACGCGGAAAACGCGCGCGAGGCGGCGAGCCGCCATCTGGGCTATGTGCGGGAGGTTTTGGAGGAGGCTGGCGCCATGGCAGGCCGTCTAGCACGGGCCAAACGGCGCGATGAACGCTAAAAAAATCTGGCGAAGAACATCATGATGTCATTATGCTATTGCAATAAGTTATCCGTCCGCGGCTAAAGTTTAGCGTTCCAGAGCTGATAACCCGGTCACACCTTCCCGCCTTTGCTGGCGTTTAGACCGGTACCCTCCTGTGGAACACGCCTCTTCTTCGCCCTCGTTCATCGATCTTACCTTCACCCCTGCATTGCTTGGTGCCTGCGGTACCGGCGCGATCCTGTTCGTGGGCGGCGTGACGTCGACCACCCTGGCGCTGAGTGCCACCCAGGTGGTGCTCGCCGCCGGTCTGGGCTTCTGGCAGTTGCGTCGCGCCCAGGCGCGCCAGGCCGAGCGCGCTGCCGAGCAGACGGTAAGCCAGAGCCCGGCCGGCGGTCGGGACGAAGCCCTCGAAGCCCTCTGCGTGGCGGTACTGCCGGTCTGGTCCGAGCAGATCGAAGCCGCGCGCGCCCACACCGAGCAGGAAATCGTCAGCCTGACCAGTCGCTTCGCCGAACTGGCCAACCGCATCCACAGCGTCGCCGGCTCCGATCACGGCAGTGGCGATCGCCTGGTCAATCTCATGGCCAGCAGCCAGAACCAGCTCGACGGCATCCTGCACTCGCTGCGCGAGGCGCTGTCGAGCAAGGGCGCGCTGCTCAACGAAATCAACGGCCTGGCCGGTCTGACCGAACAACTCAAGAGCATGGCCAAGGACGTCGGCGACGTGGCGCGCCAGACCAACCTGCTGGCCCTCAACGCCGCCATCGAAGCCGCCCGGGCGGGCGAAGCCGGGCGCGGTTTCGCGGTGGTCGCCGACGAGGTGCGCAAGCTCTCCACCCTGTCCGGCGATACCGGGCAGAAGATCGGCGAAACCGTGGAAACGGTGAACGGTGCCATTGCCCGCACCCTGGAACTGTCGCAGCTCCACGCCGAGCGCGACACCGGCACCCTGAACCAGTCCGGCGAGACCATCGAGCAGGTCATCGGCACCTTTGGCTGCACCACCCGCGACGTGGTCGAGCGCAGCGATGCCCTGGCCGACAACGCCGCCGCCGTGGGCGGCGCCATCGCCGAGGTGCTGGTCGCCCTGCAATTCCAGGATCGCGTCAGCCAGATGCTCGGTCACATCCGTGACGACCAGGCGCGCCTCGAGCGCCTGGTGATCGACCGTCGCGCCCTGGCCGCCAGCGGCCAGCCGCTGCCGACCCTCGACACCCGTGGCTGGCTCGCCGAGCTGGCCCGCACCTACACCATGGCCGAGCAGGTCGCCGTGCACCACGGCAAGCGACCGGCCGCCGCCGCTGCCGAATCCGATATCACGTTCTTTTAAGGAAAGCTGTCATGAGCAACAAGACCATTCTGATCGTCGACGACTCCATCTCCATCCGCCAGGTGGTGTCCATGACCCTGAAAAGCGCGGGCTATGACGTCATCGAAGGCTGCGACGGCCGCGATGCCCTGACCAAGCTGGACGGTCGCAAGGTGCACCTGATCATCAGCGACGTGAACATGCCCAACATGGACGGCATCACCTTCGTTACCGCGGCCAAGAAGCTGCCGGCCTACAGGTTCACCCCGGTGATCATGCTCACCACCGAATCCGATGCCGCCAAGAAGGCCGCCGGCCAGGCCGCCGGTGCCAAGGCCTGGATGGTCAAGCCGTTCCAGCCGGCGCAGATGCTGGCGGCGGTTTCCAAGCTGATCATGCCCTGATGGCCCTGGAGGCTGCCCCCATGAACGATGCCGTTCGTACCCGCTTGCCCATTACCGGGCCGCTGACCATCTACACCGCGGCCGACAGCAAGCCGCTGCTGATGGAGCCCCTGACCGCCGGGGTCACCGTGGCGCTGGAACTGGCCGAGGTCGATGAATTCGACTCCGCCGGTCTGCAGTTGCTGCTGCTGGCCCACCGGGAGGCGCGGCGTCTGGGCGGCAGCCTGGAACTGGTCGATCCCAGCCCCGCCGTCACCGAACTGCTGGAGCTGGCGGGTCTTGCCGACTTCTTTACCGCGGCCGCCGCGGAAGGTGTTGCCGCATGAACATGGACGAGATCCTCAAGACCTTCATCGCCGAGAGCGAGGAATTGCTGCAGCAGATGGAAGCCGCGCTGCTGCAGATCGAGCAGGCGCCGGATGATGTCGAGCTGATCAATGCCATCTTCCGCGCCGCCCACACCATCAAGGGTTCGGCCGGTCTGTTCGGTCTGGACCATGTGGTGGCCTTCACCCATGTCGCCGAAAGCGTGCTCGACCGGATCCGCAGCAACGAGCTGGCCTTCGACGAGACCCTGTCGGCGCTGTTCTTGGAGGTCTGCGACCACCTCAACGGCCTGATCGCCCGGGTGGCGTCCGGCAGCGAGCCGGAGCCCGACTTCCAGGCCGCCGGCGCCGTGCTGGTGCAGCGCCTGGAGCACTATCTGCAGCCGAGCGCCAAGGCGGCCCAGCCGGCCGCCGCCGTCCGTACCCTGGTGGCACCGGTCGATGGCGTGGCCGCCGGCCACTGGCACCTGTCGCTGCGCTTCGGTCCGGACATGCTGCGCAACGGCATGGATCCGCTGGCCTTCGTGCGCTACCTCAACAGCTTTGGCCGCATCGTCAACATCGTCACCCTGACCGATGCCATCCCGGCCGCGGCGGACATGGATCCGGAGACCTGCTACCTGGGCTTCGAGGTCGCCTTCGACAGCGACGCCGACAAGGCGACCATCGAGGCGGCCTTCGAATTCGTCCGCGAAGACAGCCAGATCCGCATCCTGCCGCCGCACAGCCGCAGCAGCGACTACTGCCAGCTGATCGACGACCTGGCCGAGGAAGACCTGCGCCTGGGCGAGATCCTGGTGCGCTGCGGCACCCTGACCGCCACCGAGCTGGACGAGGTGCTGCGCCGCCAGGCCGATCCGGCGACGCCGCGCCAGCCCATCGGCGAAGCCCTGGTGGAGGCCCAGCTGGTCAATCCGCCGGTGGTGGATGCGGCCCTGAACAAGCAGCGCAAGATCAAGGAGCAGAGCGCCCCGGCCGGCGAAGGCCAGTTGATCCGTATCGACGCGACCAAGCTCGACCAGCTGATCGACCTCATCGGCGAGCTGATCATCGCCGGTGCCGGGACCCAGCTGATCGCCCAGCAGAGCGGCCTGGCGGCTCTAGTGGAATCCACCGGGGTGCTGTCGCGCCTGGTGGAAGAGGTGCGGGACACCGCCCTGACCCTGCGCATGGTGCA
Organism: Pseudomonas sp. BAV 4579; assembly: GCF_009765395.1. NCBI lineage: Bacteria > Pseudomonadati > Pseudomonadota > Gammaproteobacteria > Pseudomonadales > Pseudomonadaceae > Pseudomonas > Pseudomonas sp. BAV 4579. Next base: position 69,191 of record NZ_WHOV01000008.1, read on the forward strand.
GATCGGGACCACCTTCAACCGCTTCCAGCGCGTGGTCCGCGACGTCTCCAAGGAGATCGGCAAGGACATCGCCCTGCGCATCAGCGGCGGCGAGACCGAGCTGGACAAGACCGTGGTGGAAAAGATCGGCGATCCGCTGACCCACCTGATCCGCAACGCCATGGACCACGGCATCGAGTCCGCCGAGCTGCGCCTGGCGCGCGGCAAGCCGGCCCAGGGCACCGTGGGGCTGAACGCCTATCACGAGGCCAGCAGCATCGTCATCCAGGTCACCGACGACGGCGGCGGTCTGTCACGCGAGCGCATCCTGCGCAAGGCGACCGAGCGCGGCCTGATCGCCGAAGGCCAGGTGCTGGCCGACAAGGACGTGTTCAACCTGATCTTCGAGCCGGGCTTCTCCACCGCCGAGCAGATCAGCAACCTGTCCGGGCGCGGCGTCGGCATGGACGTGGTGAAAAAGAACATCACCGCCCTGCGCGGCAGCGTCGACCTCACCAGCGAGGAAGGCCGTGGCACCACGGTGACCATCCGCCTGCCGTTGACCCTGGCGATCATCGACGGCTTCCTCATCGGCGTCGGCAAGGCCACCTACGTGGTGCCCCTGGAAGCGGTGGAGGAGTGCATCGAGCTGACCGAGGCGGCCAGCGTCCAGGCCAACGGCAACGACTACCTCGACCTGCGCGGCGAGGTGCTACCGGTGCTGCGCCTGCGCCAGCTGTTCACCATCGAGGAAGCCCCGCCGCGGCGGCAGAACGTGGTGGTGGTGCGCTATGCTGGCCAGCGCGCCGGTCTGGTGGTCGATCAGCTGCTCGGCGAATTCCAGACCGTGATCAAGCCGCTCGGTCCACTGTTCGGCCACAACCGCAGCCTCGGCGGTTTCACCATCCTGGGTACCGGCGCCGTGGCGCTGATTCTCAACGTGCCCGGCCTGATTGGCGAGGCCGCGTCCACTGGCACCGCTGCTCCGGCACACGCTCCCGTGCTGACCTGACCTTACCTGACCGACAAGGATTTAAAGTCCATGACCGTTACCAAACGCATGTCCCTGCTGGTCCTCTCCGCGCTGCTGGGGATCATTCTCCTGGCAGGGCTGGCCTACTACCAGTTGCACCAGGTCTTCGAGCGGGCCAATTTCGGCAACGACGATACCGTGCCGGCCATTCTCGGCATCGACGCCGTCGACGCTCATTCCGCCGATGTCATCACCAACATCTATCGCCATCTCGCCGCCGATGGCGAAGCTGCCACCCAGAAGGCCGAAAAGGAACTCAGCGAATCGCAGCGGCTGACCGATGAGGCGCTCAAGGCTTACGAAGGGCAGATCTCCGACGATACCGACAAGCGTCTGTGGGAAGACGACAAGCAGGCGATCGCCGCGCTCAATCAGCTCGCGGCCAAGGTGATCCCGCTGTCGCGCGCCAGCCAGGATGACGAGGTCAAGCGGCTGCTGGGCGAAAACCAGGAGATCATCACCCATGTGGGTGATGTCCTCGACGCTCACCGCCTCTATAACCAGAAGCTGGGAACTGAGCAGTCCCACCTGGCGGAGGGCACGCTCAATCAGGCCACGCTGCTGTCGGTCGGCATCTCCCTGGCCACCCTGCTGCTGATCGGCCTGCTCGGCTTCTTCATCACCCGCAACCTGCTGCGCCAGCTCGGCGGCGAGCCGGCCGAGGTGGCCAAGGTCGCCAACCGCACCGCCGCGGGCGACCTGCCCGACGATCTGCAGCTGCGCGCCGGCGACGATTCCAGCCTGATGGCCGCCATGCAGCGCATGGTGGTGACCCTGCGCGGTCTGGTGCAGGAGATGAGCACCATGGCCAGCGAGCACGATCGCGGCGAGACCGACAAACGCATTCCGCTGGAGCGCTTCCAGGGCACCTTCCGTAACGTCGCCGAAGGCGTCAATGCCATGGTCGCCGGTCACCTGAGCGATTCGGCCAAGGCCATGGCCTGCGTCAAAAGCTTCGGCGAAGGCGATCTGGCCGCGCCGCTGGAGCGTTTCCCCGGCAAGAAGGCGGTCATCAACGACAACCTCGAGCAGGTGCGCGACAACATCCAGCTGCTGGTCGCGGAGATGGTGCAGCTGTCCGCCGCCCATGATCGGGGCGAGACCGATGCCCGGATCCCCGTCGAGCGCTTCCAGGGCACCTTCCGCGGCATGGCCGAAGGCGTCAACGCCATGGTCGCCGGCCACCTGAGCGATTCCGCCAAGGCCATGGCCTGCGTCAAGCGCTTTGGCGAAGGCGATCTGTCGGTGCAGCTGGAGCGCTTCCCCGGCCAGAAAGCGGTCATCAACGACAATCTCGAGCAGGTCCGCGGCAACATCCAGCGCCTGGTCGAAGATGCCAATCTGCTGAGCCAGGCGGCCATGGCCGGGCGTCTCGACACCCGCGCCGATGCCAGTGCCCACCAGGGCGATTTCCGCCGCATCGTCGCCGGCATCAAC